>CAYTDJ010000430.1:0-2906 GCA_964436265.1 uncultured Chloracidobacterium sp.
GACTGCGACCACCTTAGCGGAAACAGCAGCGAATCAAATAGGAACGTGAAGATAATGATCGCGACGCCATAGTTTTGCGTGATCCCGTTAAAGAAATGCAGAGCGTAAAGGATCGGGATCGAAAGCGGTTTCGTCAGCCAACGCAGCCACCAATAGTTGCTGAAATTGATCAAATTTACGATCGAGACCGATCGGCCGTCAGCACCCTTCAGTGATGTGCTCAATTCATCAAGCAGAAAATAATCCTTCGGGCCCGTGAATAGTTTTGTTACAGAGCCATCGGCCGGTATCGGCATGAATGCCGTGACGAGATGCCGCGTCTCATGCGTCTCGGGACTTCGAATTATCCACTGAAATATCGTCCGGTAATACGGCTCGATCTGTACATCGTACTTTGAAGCCTGGTACTCGACCGTCTGGACCGCCGCTGCAGGAACTGCGACCATTCCAAAATATGAGTCACTCATTCCGACCCAGTCGATGGGACCGTTGTCACTCAGTGTCGACCGATTGTTCGCATCATAAGTGAATGAATATCCGCCTTGATGACGCTTGATGTCGCCATTGACTGCGACCACCGCTTCCGACTCTGAGTGATAGATGCTGTGATGATTAATTGCCTGGTCGCCGATGCTGGCGCCGATAGCGAGCTTGGTATTTGGAACGGCCTGGCCGTTTTGCTTCAATTCGACGGCAAGATCGGCCAAGTAGCTGTCCGCGCGGAATACAAAAGATTTTTTGACCTCGACGCCGTTATCTCCAACGAGTGAAAATTCGATCGCCTTTTCCTGACCGTCGCCGAGCGTGATCGTTTGTTCGGGAACCGAAATCTGATAGTTTCGTTCGTTTGCGAGGGTCGTTATGTTCTGATCGCCCGTTACAAGTCGAAAGGGCAGTTCACGCGGATTCTGCTCGAGCGCCTTCTGAGAGATCAACTGAAGCGGCTTTTGGTTAGAACCATTAGAACCATCGGCATAGACCGGGTACTCGCTCTTTGAAGACTTATTCTTGAGAATGATCCAACTTGTAGCAACCGCGCCCTTTGAATCAAGCGTAACTTCATAAAGCGGCGACTTGATGGTGACCGTGCGATTCGGCACCGGATCCGGAGCTGCTGAGACGGGCTGTGCGGCCGGCTGTGTCGGCGGCGGCGTTGCTGCCGGAGTCGCTGTCGATGATGCCGTGTTGGCGTTTGCAGCTGCTATTTCAGTGTTTGAGTTGTTTGCCGGCTTGGTCGGAGCGTAGAAATACGACCATCCGAAAAGCACAACCATTGAAAGGACAGCCGCGATCAAAAATCTAAATTGACCCTGATTATTTTGTTGTTCCACTAATTCACTTCACCGGGTCATGCCCGCCCTTACAAAATGGTTGACAGCGTAGGATACGTTTTACGCCCATCCATGTTCCCTTTAACGCTCCGTACTTCTCCACAGCCTGCTTTGTGTATTCCGAGCATGTCGGCTCAAACCGGCACGCAGGCGGCAAAAAGGGCGATACCATCGCCTTGTAAATGCCCAGGAGATCAAGAACCAGAAACTTCATCGATACCAGTTATTCTGCCACAGAGGACACCGGGAGCATATTCGAGCGATCATTCGCCTTTCAGCGATCTTTGCCTTGAAAATCTCTCCTCAGCGACCCGCAACGCTATTTCCCTGAATTCCGCCAAGGGCTTCTCAAGTTTTGTGTGCAGCAGGCTTCGTCGCGCATTCAGCACCCAATCGTAATTCACCTCAATGGTGTTCAGCTCTGCCCGGCTTAATCTAAACGATTCTCTTAATAGCCTTTTTGCCCGATTTCGGTCATGAGCCTTGCCGATCGCTTTCTTTGTCGCCGTTATCCCTACACGGTGCAGCGACCGTTGATTGGGCAAAATAAAGACCGTCATAAAACGGCCCTCGATCCGAAAACCCTTGTCGTAAACACGAAGAAACTCGGCGCGCTTAGCGAGCCGAGCTTCCTTCGGTAATCCAAAACTTAATAGTGCTGAACCGTCAGACGCTTGCGGCCCTTTGCGCGTCGGCGCTTCAGAACGGCGCGACCGTTCTTTGTCGCCATCCTGGCCCTGAATCCGTGCTTTTTCGCGCGACGGCGATTGTTTGGTTGAAATGTTCTCTTCGGCATAATCGCTCTCCATGAAATTCACCCGAAAGTGAAAACCTAGAGTTTACGGGAAGAATGTTGCGAATGTCAAAGGAAATACGACGCTTTTTCGTCGGTAAATGGTTTGTAAAATATCTTCCGTTCGCGGACAATCTTGGCTGCATCAAGGAGTAAAAATGAAAAGACTCATCGATCCTTCGACCTGGGCCGAGTTTTTATCGGAATTTTCCGAACGCAATCGCGGCCGTAGAGCCCGGTTTGAGGCATTCAGCCGCGACGGAGTAAGAGAAGAAGACGAGGAGGCTGTTTTCGATCGGGTCTCGGTCTCAAACGGCATGGCGACCGTAACACGAAATGTCATCAAGGCAGATGGCGAAACCCCGATAATTGATGAGGTTCCCGAAGTTCACGGCATTTCGATCCAGTACGACAGCGACAATAGCGAAAACACGATGGAGTTTATGGATACGAACGGCGATATGACCGTACTCCATTTTGAATCGCTGGTTGACGGGGATTCTTGACTTTAATAGACCTTTGGACTTCTGCTTACCTAAAGTCTCCCGGAGACGATCCGTTTAACAGCCTCCACGTACGCTCCGTGCTCCTGTTCGAGGACCCGGGCCGAAAGCGACTCGACGGTATCATCTACGTTTACCGGAACCTCGCGCTGAAGAATGATCGCTCCGCTGTCCAAACCTTCGTCGACGAAATGTACGGTACAGCCGGACACCGTTTCTCCTGCGGCAAGAACGCGTTCGTGAACTTCAAGGCCGGGGTAATTGGGAAGCAGGCTCGGG
>CAYTDJ010000431.1:0-2902 GCA_964436265.1 uncultured Chloracidobacterium sp.
GCTCGAAGTGAATCCGCGTGCGTCGCGAACGGTACCCTTCGTTGCAAAGGCGACCGGCGTTCCGATCGCGAAGATCGCTTCGCTTGTAATGGCAGGGAGAAACAAGCTTGCCGATTTCAATTTGCCGCCCGTGCTAAAGGTTCCGCAGGTGTTTGTTAAATCGCCGGTTTTTCCGTTCAAGAAATTTGCGGGCGTCGATCCGATCCTCGGGCCCGAGATGCATTCGACGGGTGAGGTGATGGGCGTCGGAGATACGTTTGGCGAGGCCTACGGAAAGGCAATGGAAGGCTCAGGGCTTAAGCTGCCGTTGAGTGGCCGAGCATTTATATCTGTCACAGACGCTGACAAAGGCCAGGCCGTGGTTCTTGCAAGACGGTTGAACAAACTTGGCTTCGACCTCGTTGCCACATATGGAACCGCGACCCGACTTCGCGAGGTCGGCCTCGAATGCGAGAGCGTGTTCAAGGTCAACGAAGGCCGCCCTAACATTGCAGACCTTATCCGCCAGGGCGAGATCTCGCTCATCATCAATACACCGCTCGGAAAAACATCGCACTATGACGAAAAAGCGATCCGCAAAGCCGCGCTTCAATTCAACGTTCCTTGCGTTACGACGATCACGGGAGCCGAAGCCTTAGTTGAATCGATCTCGACAAAGAAGTCACAGGCAGGAGTCACGGTGAGGAGTCTGCAGGAGATCCATAAGGCGCAAAGACATATGCCTCTCGGCAAATAACAACTTTCGGATAAGATCAAATTAGTTTAGTTCAAACGGACCTTGCACGCGTGTTCTGTCGCTCTGTTGGGACATTGTTTGAGCTAAAATTGGACCTATCTTCTATGGTCGATCAGATGCCCTTACCTTTGGGATATGGTATCTTGAAATCCAATTCTAGCATTACAAAGTTTAATTAGTACGGTATCACGGAGGTTCCATTTGAGATGAACAAGAAGCTCTGGGTGGGCGGATATCTCTTAAGTCTAGCGATCGTTCTTTCGGTATTATTTGTCGAGGCGGTACTTGGTGTATTGCTCTACGATGAGATCCTTCATCCCGGAGATGTTGCGGTGGGGATGATCGCAGTCGGAGCACTCGCCTACCTGCAGTTTGTACTCGTCCATACAATTGTTACCCTTGCGACAAATTATAAATTATGGGACGTCCTTCAGGACGGAGTGACTTCTGTAACCCCCGGAAAGGCGATCGGTTTCCTATTTGTTCCGGTATATAATTTGTATTGGATATTTCGCACCTGGTCCGGATACCCGAAAGATCATAACGACTACTTGGACAGACACAGTCTTTCGGCACCCAGGCTGCCGGGAACGGTTTTCACAGCCTACCCCGTCTTTGTTCTTTTGACCGCGTTCTTTGTTCTCCCAATATTAGCGCTGCCATTCGTTACTTTATTCTTGATCGCGCGTTCTTGCGATGCGGTAAATAACCTCTTGACCGCGAGAAATGCCGCCGCGGCCGGAACGCCCGTTTCGCCCGCCAGTTTCATCGGTACGCCCGAAAACCCGCGTTCCCGAACACCCATTTACGTTTTTGCCGGCGTCGCGGCTATAGCTGCTTTCGTCGTTCTGGCGTTCGGCGTGTTTGCATGGTTCAACCTTTATCCCAAACCCGCGGCCGATATTGTGCCGCCAAAGGTCGGAGAATTTACGCTGCAGCCAGGCGGCGGCTCGAGAGGCAGCTTCCTAGGGCGGCGTTCTGCATATTATGACCGCATGTATGTCTCTGAATCCGGCGGCAAGAAAAAGGCCCTCGAATACAACATTGATATCTATCCTTCAGACGAGAACCCAAAGCGGTGGATAACGACAATGTGTTCGCCAAAGCCTGCTGAGCCTATCAGGGACGCTGCCGGCAATCAGGCCGGGGCGATGTGTTCGACGTACTCGGCATTGTACATGCAGGTCGGAAACAGAACGATCCGGATACTCCCGGCCGACAAGTATGACCAGGAGAAACTAAAGGTCACAGAGGCGAGCATGGACGAGGTGATCGCGTTTGCCAAGGCTTTGCCGTTCAGTGCTGGACTAACGTTCCCGGGCATCTCGACTCAGTCGGCGCCGACCGTCAGTCCAACCACGTCACCTGCGACGACGAACAGCGAGCCGGCGTTGTCGAAAGACGCGAAACCCGATCTCGTAATGACAGCTGACGAATATTACAAAGCTTCGCAGGCCAAGGATAAATCGGCTTTACCGCAATACAATGGGAAGCTGATACAGGTCACGGCACGATTCTATTCAACAACGTCAAGTTCGGTGATGCTGCAGGCCGGAAAGGATACGTTTTGGGGTAATTTCGAGCCGTCTGAGGCGACGTCCTTTCAACAGGCGCAGCGAGATGATCGGCTTACTATCAAGTGTTTGGCCGAGGCGTCGTCGACCATTACCCTGAAAAAATGTGTTTTGGTCGAGAACAAGAAAGTGATCTCTCCGGGCGATACGCCAGACCTCACGTTTACGGCAGATGAGTTTTGGAAAACGGTCGCTTCGTACGAGCTGTCTTCAACCGTGCGGTCGAAGAAATGGGATGAGCTTCGAGGAAAGATCATAAAGATAACAGGCAAGGTGAAAAGTGTCGGCGGAGACAAGGCGAATTTGGCTGCGGGTGAAAACAGCTCCTTCGGATGCAAACCAGATCCGGAGAACGCCGGAATGTTCGAAGGGCTTACAGAAGGGCAAAACGTAACGTTCCTTTCGGTTCACGGGGTCGCATCGCTTGAACATTGCATCGTTATCAATAAATAGAACGGCTGCGCGGGAGCAATAAATATTTGGCGATCGTGCCGATTGGTTCTTGCGGCTTCGATTTGTCAAGATATCCGAATTGTAAATCGGAATATGCTCACATTCAGCTTGAAAGAGAACTACGTGACTTTATGAATGA
>CAYTDJ010000432.1:0-2895 GCA_964436265.1 uncultured Chloracidobacterium sp.
CCGCCAACCAAGTTTGGGATACTGACACCGGCCTTCACCCCAATGAAGACTTCCTTGTCGTTCGGACCTGATTGCTGAGAGAAGACTGGAAATGCAAGTAAAACCGCGAAAATAATAGTAAAGGTAAGGCGTTGAACCGTCGCTACAAGTTCATGAAGCATTTTTTGAGATTCTCCTAATTGCAATGGTTTCAATTGATCTCCGATTCGGGCCACATCTCATCAGGGCTGACCGGCTTCGGTTGTTTGGCTGAAACATTATCTGATGAAATGTCGGCGACGACAAAATTCTCCGGTGGGACAGGATCACCGAAAATTCGCCGCAGCATCGCAAGTTGGCCGGCATGAGTCATGGCGTCAGAAAACGGCCCTTGAAGCAAACGTTCGGGTGTGATCCCGTCTTTAGGATCGTCTCCATTTTCAAGATGCTGCTTTATAGATGAGAGCATCTCGTGAAATCGACCGATCTCGTCTTCAATGGTCGGAAGCGGATCCGGCCAATAACTGCCGCCGATAAAGAACGTTCGTGAATAGCCGAGCACACTGGTCATGTGCCGAATCAGTTCTTTGGGCGTTCGCGTCTTGTTACCTGCGTCAAAGTCCCAAAACCCTTCCGGAGCGTTTCGTAGTGCCTTTTGCGTCCTGTAGGCCAATGCCGCAAGAAAATGGATCAGAAGGTTGTTTTTGTCGTCCATCTAACGCAATCTTGCCCACATTCGGCATTTTTGTAAATGCCGGAACGGGTTATGAACTGATCGCGCTGGGTTGTAATAAATGACTTGAAGATTGGCGACAGCGCGAGGGCACTGCCGCCCAAATCCTAGTTAATAGAGGATAGAGGGCATAAATGCTCCTCTGGGTACCTGATATACTCCCCGGCTCATCAACGTCATTGGATGGACGATTCGCAGTCCATTTTCAAAGCACCATCGCATCACATCGCTGTTTGTAGTGGGCAGAAGGAAACCCGGACCGGTGAAATCATGACCTGAACCTATCAGAGCTTTTAACTCTTCATTTGTAATGCAAGCAGTGTGGCCGAAGTATCCTAAACCCGTCGTGTAACCGGTGATCCTTCCTCGATGTTCTACGACGTAGGCTGAACCTCTGTCTACGGAATCTGCTATCTCGTTTCTACGACTGATACCATGAACCGCGATACACACGGCATCAGCATTATCTACGTCATCGGCGGTCATCGGCCTTGTATCATATCCCTCGATACTGGCCTTAAAAGCAGGCCCGCTCATTGCGGAAAGCGGGGCAACCGTATCGAATCCGAGCTTTGTATAAAGCGCAAGAGAACGATTGTGATATGCCGCCTGGACCAGACGCACCGAGTTGGCGTTGGTTTGTTCGGCACGGCGGATGACATCGAGCATAAGCGCTTTTCCGATAGAACTGTTCTGTGCGTTAGGATCGATCGTGATTGGCCCCACGCCAACCACTTCATCTATTTCCCAGAGGAAGTTGCTTCCGACCACGACCCCATCGGACTCCGCTACGATCCCGTATATACGTGGATGTGTCAAGAGCATTCCGGCGAGCCCTACAGCGATATCTTCTGATGCAAAATCCGGCGGAAAGTTGTGGGCGTTCGAGATGTGATAGAAGGCATCGTAGATTATCTTCCCTACGCGTTCTTGGTCGCCGTGATTCACGGGCCTTAGGTTGAATTCTGTCATAAGCGTCTCCCGTCACTAGAACGCGTGGAAAATCGCAGAACTATCTCAACTTTTCTGAAGAATGATACGTCTTAATTCCTGACAGATCGCAATTTTTAGGCGGTCTCTGTTTTGGCTGTATAATTCTCGTGAATAAGGTGTTGGTCACACGAGTTGATGTATAGAGACCTTGCGGACGAACAGCTAGTCGAATTGGCGATTTCGGAAGATCCGGACGCGTTCGGCGAAATAGTAAGGAGATGGGAGCGGAAGATCTTCGCCCTCTGTTTTGGAATGCTCACGCGTGAGGATGAGGCGAGGGATGCGGCTCAAGAGACTTTTATTGCCGCATACCGGAATATTGGGCGGTTTCGTGGCGAAGCGAAGGTATCGTCTTGGCTGCATCGGATCGCGGTCAATCAATGTTTGACAGTTAAACGACGCCAAAAAACGCGATCGGAGGAATACTTGGACGATGAGGCTGGTGATGGTGACCGGATCTTTGTTGCCCCTGCGAGACTGTCTCCGGGAAATAAAGCCGAACAGACAGAACGCCTGAACGTGGTCCGGCAGGCAGTTAGCGCGTTACCTGTTGACCTTCGCCAGGTTGTGGTTATGAAGGAATTCGAAGAAATGACGTTTCAGGAGATATCGGAAACACTTGAGATCCCATTGAGTACTGTAAAGAGTCGGCTTTATACCGCGCTGAAGCAATTAAGGCTAAGGCTGGAACGTTCGCCGGTCGAGGTGGTTTAGCAATGAGCATCGTGAATAATACCAGTTGTAGCTTTGACGGTGATGTACTTTCATATCTTTATGATGAAGCCACCGATGCGGAACGTCTGCAATTTGAAGAGCATCTGGAGAATTGTGAGGCCTGTGTTGAGGAATTAGCTTTGCTTTCCGATTCGCGTTATTCCGTTTACGAATGGCGAATGATCGAATTCGTTCCGATGATGACGCCGGAAATAGTTATACCTGTCGCAGTACCCAGCAGGTTAGAGTCGCTAATACAGACACTGATGACCGTATTTGCGTTCCCCCGTGGACTTGTTGCTGCAGGGGCCGGATTTGCGGTTCTCAGCATTGCAGGTACATTCGGGTTTTTACTGATGTCGAGCAATTTGCCTATTGATGACGTCGTTCAAGTAACTAACTCGAAACCGATGGTTACGCCGACCCAAGTTACCAGCGTAATCACAAGGTCGGACGAAGTTTCAAGCAATCCGGGT
>CAYTDJ010000433.1:0-2883 GCA_964436265.1 uncultured Chloracidobacterium sp.
CGTCATAACGGGACGGGGACGGCAAACACATTTGTAGGTAGGCAGGCCGGACAGATTACAAGTTCGGGGTCCTCGAACACATTCGTAGGTTCGTTGGCCGGTGCCGGAAATAACGGGAACGGCAATGTCATCGTCGGTAGCTACAATGTGTTGCCAGTTGTTCCGTCAAACGACAATTCTTATTTTGGATACTTGAGCGGACAATCTTCTACTGGAAATAGCAATTCGTTTTTTGGCACTGATTCGGGGACAGGAAATGACACTGGTTCGGCCAACTCTGCATTTGGCAGGGGAACAAGATTCCTTTCCGGCGGTCTTACAAATGCGTCCGCATTCGGAGCTCTAGCCGCGGTCGGTCAAAGCAACTCCCTGGTTCTTGGTAGTATTAACGGGCTCAACGGTGCTACCGCCAGCACAAACGTCGGCATCGGAACGACCACGCCAAATTTTAGATTTCACGTCAAGGCCGATGGCCAGGACGGTATCAAGATCCAGCACTCTGGCACAGGGGCATTTCCGCAGATCCGCTTTACCGATGCGGCCGACACTTTCAAGGCCTCGATCGGCGTCGACACAAGCGGCACCGGCAGCATGAACTTATTTATTAACGGAGCCGACAGAATGATATTAAAGAGCAACGGCGTGGTGCAGGTGCCGGGCACGATCTTTATCAACAATCCGAACACGCTGGTCATCACGTCGCCAAATGGAGCTTGTTGGGGGATCACAGTGAACAACAGTGGAGCTCTTTCAACCTTTCCGACGACTTGTCCGTGAACGACCACCAGCAGTTCATCGAGCGGTTCGCGATCCTATTTTGTGTTAACAGAGCGCTTTCCTCTGGGAATGGCTTCGGTTGGCTCAATAGGTTTGAGCCGTTCTTAATACATGCGCCGCGTAGTTAGTCGATCGATACAATAAACAGTATCGATCCAAAACTAGCTGTTAACATTGGGCTGGATGGGGGTAAACTAAGGAGAAGGAAATGTTGAAGATCAGAACAATACTATTTGCGATCGTATTTTTCTTTATCGCCGGCTTCGTGGAGCCGGCAAATGCTCAGACATGGAATTCGAACGCCGGTGGTTACAACACCGGCTACGGAACCGTGTATGGTTCATTCGGCCTCGCCATGGCGACGCAGAACATGTACAACACGATGCAGATGAACATCCAGCGCGCCACGATGCGCCAGGCGATGATCAACAAGTGGGGCAAGGCAGCCGTAGAAAAGGCAGAGGCGAATGCTCGTGCAGGGAGGACATCAAATGATGGAAACTCGGCAACAGCATCAGGTCCCGTAATTGCGACGCCTCCGCCGGTTCGGAAATATTACGGTGCATTCAAGCCGGATGCTTCTGTCATTCCCGGCAAGAACATTGCTGATGCATTAGGTGATACGCCGGAGGAAAAGGCGCTTCTCAAGCAGATAGTCCAGGCGACGAAGTCAGGATTCGAAGCAGAGGCTTCGGCGCAAGCGCTTAAGAACAACATTGCCGGTTCGTTGACGTTTTTCATCGTGGCGACAAGTACAATCTACAATGAATCGGACGATCCGAGTGACGAGGCAGTTCAAACTCTGTTTAATGCGATCGACCAAACGATCGACGAGATACCGGAGTTTGGCAAGATGTCGAACGCCCAAAAGCAGGATCTGTATAACACCTTTATCGGAATGGCCGCGATTCCGCTTGCGACTTATTCTGAAGGAAAACAGAACGGCGATGCTTCGACGGTTAAAACAGCCCGACAGCTCGCCGGTGAACTGATAAAGATGGTGCTGAAGGTCGAGCCTCAAAATGTAAGGTATTCGAATGGTTCCTGGGTATTTGGAAAATAGTCAAAGCGTTGAAGTGGATTTCTGATATTATCTCCAAAATGCACGAGTATTGCCGCTCGATCCTGATATTCTCAGCTTTGTTGATGATCGCCTCAACCGTTCCGTCCCAGGCTCAGGTTCAGGGAGGCGGATCTGTATCCCCCGGAGGTATCGGAAAGGCATATGAGGCAGCAGGTCGAAGCGCAGCGGCCCGCGAACTTCAACGGCGAATAGACGGTAATTTCCTCAAGAGCGCGGTAGCGAGATCGAAAGGGGTCAGAGCAAGATCTACCGCGCTAAAGTCAACTCCGGCTGCAACTCCGGGCAGGCCGTCGGTCAGTCCGTCGGTCACAATGGTTCCTGCATTTACCGAGTTCATTCCGTCACAAAATACGGGTTTCGAAACGACCTTTGCCAATTCTATCGGCGGTACGGAGCAGGAAAGAGAGTTCATTCGACAAGTGGTAATTACTACAAAAACCGCTTTTGAAAAGGAAGTGGCCGCAAAAGGACGACCCAATAACCTGGCGGCGGCGATGACATTTTTCGTTGCTACGATGGCAACGGTTTATCACAATGATCCGGAACCGCCGGATCCCGCGATCGACAAGCTCTGGGACGGGTTGAATGGAACGCTTAATGAACTCCCCGGTGTAGCCGGAATGACCAATGCGGAAAAGCAGGTAATGTATGACACACTGGTCGCGTATAGTGGCCTTGTGCTTACCGGCCATATGGTTGCTGCTCAGACCGGCGATGCGGATATCCGAAAGATCTACAAAACTCTTGCCGGAGTCTTGATCCAGACAGTACTTAAGACTGATCCCGAGAAATTGAGATTTACGTCAACTGGACTAAATGTAGGTGGTTGATCAAAGGCTGTCGCTCCTTGACAGAATATCTTCATTTTCGTAAGTTTAAGGTTCGCCTTTTCGAAAGATCTGGCGTGTGATCTTTCAAATTTGGCACCGGACAGTTTCCGGGAAATGCCGCCAAACAGACAGTTTTTGGGCATGTACGTCAATTGGTAGACAGCCTCCCTTACAAGGAGGAAGTTAGGGGTT
>CAYTDJ010000434.1:0-2857 GCA_964436265.1 uncultured Chloracidobacterium sp.
GTGAAGATCTATGACCAGAACTTTGCAGAGGTGAAGAGCAGCCCCGAATTGAAAGGAACTGAATGGAAAGCGGATGGCCCGCTTCAACGGGGCAAGGTCTATCGGTGGCAAGTGACGGCGGTAAAGGGCGGACAGGAGATCTTGTCGCCCGTTAGGCCAGCACCCGATGCTCGATTCAAGATCGCCGATTCGGCGTCCGCAGCAGAGATCGAATCGGTTCGCCGCGAGTTTCCGGATTCAAATTTGATGTTGGGAATCGCATACGCAAACGCGGGGCTGATTTCAGAAGCCGAGCGAGAATTTGCGGCTTTACTCAAAAGGAACCCGAACTCCGAACCGGTCAGGAAACTGCTCTCTCGGGTGCGTTCAAGGCCTTAAGAACCATCGCCGACCAAAACAAAACCTGCCCAGTATGAGGGGTGGCGATACTTCGGCATTTTCATCAACTTTAGTGCCGCGCGTCGCAATGCTTCGGCTTTTGAAACTCGTTTCTTTGCCAGAAGCTGACGATGGAATTCGAGCATCAGTTCGGTCGTACTGGACGACTCGACCTTCCACTGGCTCGCGACCGTCGTCGGCGCACCCGCGATGAACGACGCCCATGTCATACCGATGATACCTTCACCATTCGAGACCTTTCCTCTGGCGGTTTCGCAAGCTGTGAGGATCACCATATCGGCCTTGAGATCAAGATCCTTGAGCTCCCATGCCTCAAGCAGCCCGTCCTCATTCGGGTTCTTATCGTTTTGGGCAAATACAAGATGTGAGTACATCGGCGAGACGTTATTAAGGATCCCGTGTGTCGCAAATTGGACTATCCGGTACTTGGGTGATTCGGCTTTTGCAATCTCTTCGCGGGCTTCGGCGCCGGTAAATATCTTGCTGCGTGTTGGCCCATACAGTTTGCCAAGTTCGTTGACAAGACGTTCCGCCTCTGGGAGCGGTTCGAGTTTCTCGCTCATAAAGACCCGCTGCACGCGTTTCTTGGTTTCAGTACCGACGATGGGATTTCCGAACGCGATCAGTTCGGTTTCCGACGACGAATTCCGTCCGCTGGCCCTTTTTCGCATCTCGCGAAGCGCCGTAAGACTTGGGGCATAACTCACCGCCGCCCTCTCGATCAGATACTTTCCTTTGTCGTCGATCAACGCCTGAAATGGCAGATCCCACAACGGCCCGTCAGGCACAATGATCAGATTTGTCTTACCAGCCAACTCCTTTTCGACAGGCTTAAGCAAGACTTCGTAAAGTTCCAGAGATAATTTTTGAAATTTTAGATCGCCGCTTGAGATCATTGACTGGATCGACCTTACCCGAGCGAGAAGTATTTCGCGGCCGACGGGTAATGTATGTGCACTAACATCAACGGCCCCACTGGATCGTTTAGTGACCACGAAAGCAAACGATCTATCGGCAGCCGTTACAAATTCAATGACCGCCGATCTTTGGTCGTCCAAGTTCCCGCCCAACTCATCAGCTGCGATCGACACCATGTCGCCACGCTGGATCCTCAATTGCGGATTTGCCGCGTAGAGTCGGGTACGAAAATCCTCAAGTTCGAGCCTTTTCCTTTCCAGCCGATCTTCTAAGGCCAGTCTTTCATTTTCATCGGCTGAATTATTGAGCTGGCCATTAAGAGCCGCAAGTTCAATCCTGAGTCGGCGCTCAGTGCTTCGCTCATCCTCCGACATCGCCTTCGTAATGGTCGTTCGCTCACTCTTCAGTGTATCCAGCAGCGATCGGGCTTTAATGCGTTCAGCGATCTCAAAGGCCCGCCGATCCTGTTTTTCAGAGGCCAGAATGCCGATCAAAGAGGTGTATGGATCAGACCTAATTTCGAAGAAGCTTGCAGCAGTCGTATCGTCCAATGTGGATTTCGCACGAAGGCGTTCGAGGATCGCAATTGCGGATTCAAGTTGTTCGCGGGCTTTATTGACGTTCCCTAATTTCAGATTTGCTTGAGACGCAGCACTCAATGATTCCCAGCGCAGCTTATCGAGTTCAAATCTTTTGGCGATCTCTTCGGCCTGAGCAGCCGCCTTCAACGATGCGGCGGTGTCTCCAAGAAGTAGTTGGAGCTCCGATATCATAATGTCAGCTTCCGCCTCTTTAGATGCGTCCTTGATACTTCGACAGAGTTCCAAAGCTAGGTTTGCACTAACAAGTGCCTTGCCAAATTCTCCCTTGAGTTTATATGTAGCGGCGATGTTATAGGCGGTCTCCGTATCTTTCGGAAGGAACTTAGCCTTTAGCGGTTGTGCCCGCAAAAAATACTCCAACGCTTTGTCATAATTACCCATTTGCAAATAGGACACGCCCATGTTGCTGATAGCATATGAGATTCCAACGTTGGCTTTTTGTTTTTCGAACTGTTCCAGCGCCTTTGCATAGTAGTCAAGCGCAACATCGTACCTGCCCAATCCGTTGTAAACATTACCGATGTTTAAAAGGAAATCTCCGTTCAGCTTACCTCCCGTCCGTTTTTGCTGCATTGCGATGGCTCGGTCATGGGCCTCAAATGCGGCAACGAGGTCGCCCTGTGCCGTGTAAATATTTCCCATATTGTTGTAGATACCTTCGATCCTGCGATCGTCTTTTTGTTCGATCGCGATCGCCAAAGCAGCACGAATTGTCTTTACCGCCTCGGGAAAGTCTCCAAGATCGTGGTATCCCTCGGCGATCTTCATCAGGGCTTCGGTGGGGTAGATGTAGCCCGGCCCGCAGATCATTAACAACACATCTTCGGCGCCAAGCGGCGGCGCGGTCACATCGCCGACCATGTGGACATCCATACCAACATGCATCATGCGCATGGCAAAGCTGCGCAAAGTCAGCAGTTCGCGTCCCAGGGCATAGC
>CAYTDJ010000435.1:0-2851 GCA_964436265.1 uncultured Chloracidobacterium sp.
AGGTTTTTATCCGACGGCAACACCCACATTGTCGGCATTTCTGTCGGTAGAACTATGTCTTTGACCTCGGCCTTTCCAGTAAGTGCGTCGTAGAGCGTCCTCCTCTGGCCCAACCGGTCGATTCCCGATCCTGATGTCGCGTTCCCTTGAGGATCTGCATCGACTAAGAGGACTTTCTTTTCTTCTGTCGCCAGTCCCGCGGAAAGATTGATGGCGGTCGTCGTTTTCCCAACGCCGCCTTTTTGGTTGGCTACTGCGATTATTTTGCCCATTCTGTTCTGCTGAAACGAATGGATAAGTTAACACACCTGGGTATAGGTTGGTAAACGGAGTAATTGTGGAACGTACCACTTTTTATGCCGAAATTTTCCGAATTTACGGCTTGTTCGCCGGCGACGGATCTTCTCCGGGGAGAAATTGTGGAACGTACCACAATTTGTAGTGGTTAGCTGAGATTATTATCCAGAGGCTTGTATGCGGTAAGGTGAACCAGAACGGTAGAGATCGCCGCAGGTGTCAAGCCCGAGATCTTCTTTACCTGGCCGAAATTTCTCGGCCTTGCTCGTTCGAGCCGTTCAACCATCTCGTTTGACAGACCATTGATAGTGCCAAAGCTGAAACCATCCGGAACTCGAAGTGAATCGTGATGATTGACTCGTTCGTTTGCAACCTTTTGTTTTTCGACGTATCCGGAATAGAGAGAATCCGCGAGTGCCGTTTCCAATTCCGACGTACGGACACTTATGCGAACTTCCTCCGGCAATAATCGAACGATCAAGTCCGATGATACCTCCGGCCGCATCGAAAGCTGGGAAAGGGTAAAGGAATCACCAAGGTCGGTATTCAACAGCTGAGCGACACTTGCGTATTCGACAGACGAACGCTTGAATCTCGTTGAGTCGAGCAGATTCCGAAGTCGAGCAATCCGATCCCGCTTCTCGTTGAATCTCTCCCAATCCTGATCACCCACCAGGCCGAGCTCTCTGCCCAAGGGGCTGAGCCTACGATCTGCGTTGTCGTGCCGCAATAAAAGTCGGGCTTCTGCTCGCGATGTGAAAAGCCTATACGGCTCGTCCACGCCATGCCGTATCAGATCATCAGCCAAAACTCCGATATAGGCCTGATCGCGATCCAACACAAATGGCTTCCGGCCCTGGATGGACAACGCAGCATTTATGCCAGCCAGCAATCCTTGGCAGGCCGCTTCCTCATATCCGGTTGTTCCGTTTATCTGGCCCGCAAGAAAAAGGCCCAACATCTGAGACGACTCCATTGTCGGCCGAAGTTTGCGCGGATCTACGAAATCGTACTCGATCGCGTATCCGGGCCGGATCAAACTGACATTCTCAAACCCGGGAACCATCCTAAGAAGTTCCTGCTGAAGCTGAGATGGAAGTGACGTCGAGAAACCGTTGAGATAAACCTCGTTGGTATTGTGGCCCTCAGGCTCGAGAAAGAGCTGATGTCGGTCCTTGTCAGCAAACTTTACAACTTTGTCTTCGATCGAGGGGCAATATCTCGGGCCGATTCCCTGGATCTTTCCCGAATAAAGAGGCGATTGATGGAGGTTGTCGCGAATCGCTTGGTGCACCCGGTCGCTCGTATAGCCGATATAGCATTGGATCTGCGGTTGCTCGATCTTCTCGGTCGAAAACGAGAAGGGAACGGGCTTTTCATCGGGCGGCTGCGGCTCGAAAGCGTCCCAATCTATCGTCCTGCCGTCAAGCCTGGGCGGAGTTCCAGTTTTTAGTCGGCCAACTTTAAAACCATGATTCCTAAGGGCTTGTGCTAATTCGATAGAGGCCGGCTCGCCTGCGCGGCCAGCCGAGAATGTTTGCCTTCCGGTATGTATTGTCCCGTTGAGGAATGTACCTGTTGCCACGACGACTGATTTTGCACCAAATCGCCGGGTGTCCTGCATTTCGACGCCGATAACCCTATTATTATCAACAATTAGATCGACAACGACGCCCTGCCGAAGATGCAGATTCGGAGTTGCCTCTAAGACTCTTCGCATCTCGGTCCGATAGAGGCTCCTATCGGCTTGCGCTCGAGGTGACTGGACCGCCGGCCCACGCGATCGATTCAACAGGCGAAACTGTATGCCGGTCCTGTCGATGATGCGTCCCATTATGCCGCCGAGAGCATCGATCTCTCTCACAACGTGCCCTTTAGCGATCCCGCCGATGGCCGGATTGCAGGACATTTGTCCGATCAGATCGAGATTGATGGTAACGAGGCAGGTCTCAGCCCCGAGCCGCGCGGCGGCTGAGGCAGCCTCACAGCCGGCGTGACCCGCACCGATTACGATCACATCAAAACTCTCGTCGAACATAAGACCCGATCCGTTCGATAACGGAAATCTATGATTCTAAGCGAACGCCACAGCTTTTCAAAGCAATTTCTGACAAAAAAACGGCAATGCCCGGAAGCACCGCCGTTTTTGCCTATGAATGCCGTTGCGGACTAATTGTCCTTAACGGGCTTGTCACCTTCTTCGTTATCTTCCTTTTTCGTGCGTGTGACTATCACATTGCGAAGTGCAGGAAGCCTTGGTGCTGCCACCGGCGTTTCAGATGAAGATCCCAACGGAGGCGGGATCAAGTCTCCGGGTTCCGTTGAAGTGGGAGGATCGAAACGCTGGTTATGCGGCACGTAAACATAAACGTTTTTACTTGACGTATTTCCGAATTCGTCAGAAGCGTTTATGGTAATCGTGTAAATGCGCCCGGTTCCGCCGCCAGCCCGTTCGGCCCTTAAGTATGCCGAATGCGGACCCATTACCTGCCAATCCGGAGCGGTGTCTCCGTCACCGGTACCATTGATGGGCAGCTTACTCTGAACTTTCAGC
>CAYTDJ010000436.1:0-2849 GCA_964436265.1 uncultured Chloracidobacterium sp.
GTTCGGAACAGGGACACCGGTCGTCAACGTCAACCAGAATTTCGACGGCGTGACGGCACCGGCTCTACCGGCAGGATGGACTACATCTCAGGCTGGAAGCGGCACTTTATGGGTTACTAGCACAACTTCACCGATCGGAGCGCCGAACTCGGCCTTTACGACCGATCCGGCTACGACGGGTGAGGCAAGCCTCGAGACTCCTGCCTTCAACGTGTCTTCGTCGACCGCTAAACTGGAGTTCGATATAACTCATACCACCGAGAATAATTTCGATGGTGTTGTGGTCGAGATCCAGATAGGTGCTGGTTCGTATCAAGACATCGTCACTGCGGGCGGCAGCTTCGTGCAGAACGGATATAACGGAACTCTCGGAAACTTCTCCGGCTGTTCCGCGACTCCCAACCCGCTTGCCAACAGGCCGGCATATACAGGTACTGCGACCACTCCGAAACATGTGATCGCTAACCTTCCGGCTTCTGCAAACGGACAGAGCGTCAAGATACGCTGGAGAATGGGTACCGACTGTTCCGTCGGCGGCACAGGAGCGAGGGTCGATAACGTTCAAGTCACGGCCGGAGTTGCCTGTAACGGGCCATGCGCTCCTGCAAGATCCGTCAGGGCCGATTATGACGGCGACGGAAAGACAGACGTTTCGATCTGGAGGCCCTCGACGGGCACCTTCTGGGTTAACCGTACAACGGATGGTCCGGCAGGAATTCAGTGGGGAGCAAATGGCGACTATGCCATGGGCGGCGACACGAATGGCGATCGAAAGACCGACCATATTATAAATCGCCCGACTACGCCGATCGAACCGGCTGACTTCTGGATACTGCACTCCCCGTCGTATGCCTTCATCGGTTATGCGTGGGGCGTCCCGGGCGACAAACCGGCGATCCGCGACTTCACGGGTGACGGTGTAGATGATTTTGCTGTCTGGCGCGAGTCCGACACGAACTTCTACATCCTGGCTCCAAACGATGCGAATCCGGTTCGTGTATTCCAATTTGGATCGGTAGGAGATAAGCCGTTCGTAGGCGACTTCTCAGGCGACAGCAAGGCCGAGATCGCGGTCTATCGTCCGTCAACCGGCGTGTGGTATATCGCGGCGGCTTCGGGCAATCCGGCCACTCAATTCACGGCGTTGCAGTTCGGCATTTCGACTGACAAGCCGGTTCCGGCGGATTACGACGGCGACGGCAAAGACGACGTAGCGGTCTTCCGTCCGAGTACGGGTGTCTGGTACATCTACCGAAGCAGCGATCAGCAGGTGCAGATCGTTCAGTTCGGAACTTCTACAGACATTCCGGTACCGGGCGATTACGACGGCGACGGCAAGTATGACATCGCTATCTTCCGTAACGGAGAGTGGTGGATACTGCGGTCTTCGAACAGCACGGTCCAGGTACAGCAATGGGGACTCGCCGGCGATCAGCCGATACCGGCAAGCTACCTGCCTCAATAAACACGAACGGGGCGTTTTGAAAAACGAAACGCTCCCGTTTCATGATCTAAGGCGGTGGAACCTTTTCCGCCGCCTTAGTTTTTTGTCATACCTCGGCAAGACCAATAATTGACTTTATCTCGTATAACAAACATCATCGAGTTAGAAAATCTCGACTTAAGGTTCCCCTGTCCCGTCAAAAAATAAGTTACAAAGTTATTTCTCCGGAGTGTTTTAAATGAGAATTACGGCTATACGAAAACCTCACCTAAAATTGGCGTCGCTTTGCGCGGCCATCATACTGGCGATCGCGGGATATCTTAGTCCTGATGTCACAGGGACCAGGACAGGCGCTTCTGCGTCCGGTCCCGCCCCGGCTCATACCGGCGGCCCCGGCGAAGCAAACTGTACAGCCTGCCACGCCCAATATGAAGTTAACAGCGGAACTGGAAACGTGCAGATAACCGGGCTCCCAAAGAATTATTTGCCGGGCCAGCAGATCCCGGTCACGGTCACCGTAAATCAATCCGACGCCGTTATCTACGGTTTTCAAATGACGGCCATCGACTCAACTGGTGAAAAGGCCGGCGCTTATACATTGCCGGGTGATGTTCCGCCGACGCTTCAGGTCGAGATCGGAAATGTGGGCATCACGGAACGCCAGTACATTGAGCATACGGTCAATGGCGTCACACCGACTCAGTTCGGTACAAAGTCGTGGAGTTTTACATGGACCGCACCGTCTCGCCGCGTTGGGAAGATAGGCTTTTATGCGGCCGGGAACGCAGCGGACAGCGATGGCGGAACAGCCGGCGACAGGATCTATACGACCTCAGGCGCGGTGTTGGCGGGTTCGGCCATTTCCAGTTTCGACGGTGATGACAAGAGCGAGATCGCAGTGTTTCGACCCTCTGAAGGAACGTGGTACAGCGCGAACTCCGCAAACAGCAATGTGCAGATATTGCAGTGGGGCACGGCCGGAGACATTCCGACGGCAGGTGACTATGACGGCGACGGAACGACGGACCGCGCACTTTACCGGCCTTCGACAGGTGTCTGGTATTTGCTGCGAAGCACATCGGGAGTCTCTTTTTTCCAGTTCGGGTTGGCCGGCGACATTCCGGTCCCGGGTGATTACGACGGCGATCTAATTACCGACCCGGCAGTTTTTCGTCCATCTGACGGAACCTGGTGGGTACTAAAGAGTACGGGTGGATATTCGCTGACTCAATGGGGCGTATCGACCGATCTGCCGGTGCAGGGCGATTATGACGGGGACGCAAAGACCGATATTGCCGTGTTCAGACCTTCGAGCGGGCTCTGGTACATACTTCGAAGCAGTGACGGACTCGCGATCTACCAATTCGGCCTGCCTGGCGACCGGCCTGTGCAAGGCGATTTTGAC
>CAYTDJ010000437.1:0-2845 GCA_964436265.1 uncultured Chloracidobacterium sp.
TAGAAATTCATGGATGGAAACGTCGGGGACATATTTCCGCATCGACCTGAATGACAACATCGTCAAACAGGCGTTGATCCTGCCCCAGGGCGCAGTTGGCCAATCGCTCGGCGGGCAGCCGATAACAAATCAGCTTCCGAACGGTGTTGTCTTCGTTCCGCTATCGACCGCGCCCGTTCTTGTACGGTCGAACTACTCCGACGCAAAGATCTTCGGGTTTGAATACGAGTTCAGCGCAAAGCTGCATCGCGACCTGCGATTCAACGCAAACTATACGTTCGTTCGCGCAGAGGACAAGGCAACGGGCCTGCCGCCCAACATCGAAGGCGGAACGCCGCCTGCGACCGGGCATGTTTCACTTCGCTACGATCATCCGAAAAACATTTTTTGGTTCGAATTCTTCTCGACTCTTGCGGCCGAGCAGGACCGACTCTCGACTCTGGATATCAGCGACCGCCGAACCGGTGCAACGCGTTCCCGTTCGCAGATCCAAAACTTCTTCCGCCGCGGGGCTTGTGTTCGCGGACTTACAAACAATTCTGACGGTGTATGCGGGACCGGTGACGAAACGGTGCTTCTCGCTACCGGTGAATCGATCCTTCAGGTCCAGAACCGCGTCCTCGGCGTCGGCGTGAACTCTGCGTCGATGTTCACGCGGCTTCCCGGCTATGGTGTGATGAATCTACGAGGCGGTTTCCGCGTTGGCGAAGGTGCCGAGGCCTTCTGGTCCTTCGAAAATATGCTCGACCAAAAGTACCGTAACCCGAGCTGGGGCATTGATGGTGCGGGCCGCAGTTTCGGCCTGGGATTCAAGTACGCATTCTAAGAAATGAAGCGCCCGCGAAATTACCGTTATGGTTTCGCCGGCGCTTTCTATATTTAGAACTGAGCTTCTCTAGGTTGGCTTTTTCGGCGGCACCGTCAGTTTAATTTCCCGACCAGCGTCTTCATCCAATCATACGGTTTTTTGATCACCGGGAGTGCCTTAGCAAAGAAATTGCGTTTCTTTCGCTCGACCGGTTTTGCCATCAGAGGTTTCTCAACCGGCTTTTGATCTGCGGCCTCGCTTATAGGTCGAGCCTCAAATTCATACGAGGTCGGACGTTCGATCCAGATCACGGTATTCTCAAAAATCGGAGGTTCGAACTTATTGCTTGCCGTTCGAGATCGCGGCACGTTCGGATCCTGCCTTTGGGCTGCTTGCCTTAAACGGCGATCATTTCGTGGTTCGGCAAGTTCCGGGTCGCGTACCTCAGCGACCTCTGTTCCCACCTCGTCCGCTTCCGTAACTTCAGGCTCGGCTGCCGCCAGGGTGTTTCTCGCGATAGTGATGGGCACCGGTAACGGTGATTCGATCACTTTCGCAAGCTCAGCAGATTGAAATTGGCTCATCATCGAAAGGATAAAAGCCATATCCAGACAGATCACGACCGCAATACCCAATATCATCTTCCGCTTTCTCATGGTTTTGCTCCTTTAGTGATGTTTAAACCGCGTACAAACGCTAAAAGTTAGTATAACGCCAACCTGCACAGGTTGCACAACGAATTTTCACTTTTTTCAGTTTCTTCGCGCGATTATGATCGCCTTGTTTCCACCAGATCCAATTGCTGGCGTACAATCGTCCTTGCATTGGCAAAAAAAGTTTTCAGGGGAGCCGGTTGTGCCGGCTGAGAGTTGTTTACCGACAAGACCCTAAAAACCTGATGCGGATAATACCGACGAAGGGAGAAAAACAATGAATAAGAAGTCAGAAAGCAGAAGTCAGAATTCAAAAGATAAAACAGAGCAGAGCAGCGATCAGGTCAAATTGCCGGCGTCGCGGAAGATCTTCGTCGAGACGAACGGCGGGGCGGTGAACGGAGGCGGGCACGCCCTACGAGTGCCATTTCGCGAGATATCGCTATCACCGTCTAAGGAGATGGACGGCGCATTGAGTGAAAATGCGCCCGTTCGTGTTTACGACACCAGCGGCCCGTGGACTGACCCGTCGAACAAGCATAACGTTCGCGACGGCCTGCCCTCCCTACGCCGAGAATGGATCGTATCGCGCGGCGACGTAGAGGAATACACTGGGCGTGAGATCGTTCCGCAGGACAACGGCTACCTCACGAAAGGCGCCGAAGACATCGCTCGCATCAAAGATAATGGTGCGTTAGAAGAATTCCCTGGCCTCAAACGAGCACCGCTACGTGCCAAGCCCGGCCACTGCGTCACGCAGATGCATTACGCCCGCAAGGGTGTCATCACGCCGGAGATGGAATATGTCGCGATCCGCGAGAATCTCGGCCGTCAGCGAAACGCGGACTCCCTCGTCCGCCTTTCGGAACGCAGTGATCGCAGCTCGCTGAATCACCAGCATAAAGGCGAATCGTTCGGCGCCTCGATCCCCGAATTCGTCACGCCCGAATTCGTCCGTGAAGAGGTAGCCCTCGGGCGTGCGATCATCCCCGCGAACATCAATCATCCGGAAAGCGAACCGATGATCATCGGCCGCAATTTCCTCGTAAAGATCAACGCGAACATCGGCAACTCGGCGGTCGCATCGTCGATCGAGGAAGAAGTAGAAAAGATGCGGTGGTCAACGCTTTGGGGTGCAGACACAGTGATGGACCTCTCGACCGGCAAGAACATCCACGCGACGCGCGAATGGATACTTCGCAATTCGCCGGTGCCTATCGGGACAGTCCCGATATATCAGGCTCTCGAAAAAGTTGGCGGCAAGGCGGAGGAACTGACCTGGGAAATCTATAGAGACACGCTGATCGAGCAGGCCGAGCAAGGCGTCGATTATTTTACGATCCACGCCGGGGTTCGCCTGCCTTACATACCGTTGACAGCAAAG
>CAYTDJ010000438.1:0-2831 GCA_964436265.1 uncultured Chloracidobacterium sp.
GTCTTCCGAGAGTTCGTCTAGGCCGAGGATCGCGATAATGTCCTGAAGGTCCTTATATCGCTGCAGTATCTTTTTGACTTCCTGAGCGGTGTTGTAATGCAGGTCGCCGACGATCTGCGGGTCGAGGATTCGCGAGTTCGAAGCGAGCGGGTCAACAGCCGGGTAGATACCTAGCTCCACGATCTGACGCGACAGGGCCGTTACCGCGTCAAGGTGAGCAAAGGTCGTCGCGGGAGCCGGATCGGTGTAATCGTCGGCAGGCACGTATACAGCCTGGATGGATGTGATAGCTCCAGTCTTCGTCGAGGTAATGCGTTCCTGCATTTCGCCCATTTCAGTGGCGAGGTTCGGCTGATATCCCACAGCAGACGGCATACGTCCGAGCAGCGCGGACACTTCGGAACCGGCCTGGGTAAATCTGAAAATGTTATCGACGAAAAAGAGCACGTCGTTTCCTTGGTCGCGGAAATATTCGGCAACGGTCAGACCCGAAAGCGCAACGCGGAGACGTGCTCCCGGCGGCTCGGTCATCTGGCCGTAAACCAGTGCCACCTTTGATCCTTTGATCGCTTCCATATCGACCTTGCTCAGATCAAATGCTCCGGTCTCCTCCATGTTGTGAGTAAACGCATCGCCGTAAGTAATGACCTTGGACTCGACCATTTCGCGAAGCAAATCGTTACCCTCGCGGGTACGTTCACCGACTCCCGCAAAAACGGAGAAACCTTCACGGCCCTTCGCAACGTTGTTGATCAACTCCATGATCAGAACGGTCTTGCCGACGCCGGCCCCGCCGAAGAGGCCGATCTTACCACCGCGAAGGAATGGCTGAACAAGGTCGATCACCTTGATCCCGGTCTCAAACATTTCGAGGGATGTCGCCTGTTCATCAAAAGAAGGTGCATGTCGGTGGATCGGGTAACGTGTATCCGTCACGACCGGGCCCAGTTCGTCCACAGGGTCACCGATGACATTCATCACTCGCCCCAGCGTTGCGCCGCCCACGGGAACGGTGATCGGGCCGCCGAGGTCTTCGACCTTCATTCCGCGGATCATACCGTCGGTCGGCAGCATAGAAACCGCACGTACTCGCCCCTCGCCGAGGTGCTGCTGAACCTCAGCGACTACGTCGACCTTGGTATCGACTTGAAATCCTTCTGATGTAATACGAAGTGCTTGGTGAATAGGCGGCAGGTAATCTTCGAATTCGACGTCTACGACCGGTCCGATGATCTGAACGACCTTCCCGATCTTTGCGTCTCCGTTGTTAGCCATTTCTTATGAAATACTCCTGTGATAGTTGGAAAAAGCGTTATCTTTACAAAGGAGTAAGAATATCACAGCCGGACCGAGGTTCGCAAAGCAGTCCGGCAAGGCATCTGGTTAATGCTCATCGAACTGATCGCTCATTAAATATGGAACGGACAAACATCGACCTCGCTCGGTCAAAGATCGCGGTTGAACCCTCACCCGATCCTTTACTTGGATAATTCCGCTTGATTGACTCTGACCTGTCTGCCCCGGCATCTTTGTTTGACCGATCGGCTCTCTCTGATCGGCCAAGGCTGAATGTTCCAATTGAGAACAGCTCGGTACGACTTGCCATTTGAATTCCCCCTTTATCGCATCGATTTCGAACAGTTGCCCCTCTTTCACCAGTATTTCTCAATTGGCGTGCCATTCGCGTCTCCGAATTTCCTCAATTCATTGACACGCCAACGAGGTTCTAGTAACGTCAGACTATTCTTGATATTCACCTTTCCGGGGCATTTTAATTTGAGCGATCTACGAAAACTCGAACTTCCGCCACAGGGTCTCAACACGCTTTTCGGCGTACAGGATCAAAACATCAAATACCTTGAATCGCTTCTTGACGTAAGTATTGGAGCACGCGGGAATGAACTACTGATCGACGGCGATCCGCGGGACATTGAGACGGTCGAACAGATCCTGAGGGAATTTGGCGAGCTGTTTGACGAAGGCCAGCATTTCACCGACAAGGAGCTAAAGGACGCTTTCAAACAGATAGCTGAGGACCGGGCTTATTCCTTGAAGGATTACTTCTTGAAAGCACGATTTAATCCGGCGGGCAAAAAGCAGGTCGCGCCGAAAACTGCGAACCAGCGGAAGTATCTGGATGCGATCGCGAACAACGATCTCGTTTTTGGTATCGGTGTTGCAGGAACCGGAAAGAGTTATCTTGCTGTCGCGATGGCGGTCGATGCCTTGTTCAAGAAGCAGGTCAGCCGCATCATCCTGACGCGTCCGGCGGTAGAGGCCGGTGAGCGGCTCGGTTTTTTGCCCGGCGATCTCCAGGAGAAAGTAGATCCGTATCTCCGTCCGTTGTACGACGCTTTGTTCGACCTCGTTGACGCGGAAAAGGTAACGAAGATGCTCGAAAAACGCATTATCGAGATCGCCCCTCTCGCCTTTATGCGCGGACGAACATTGAGCGACGCGTTCATTATCCTCGACGAAGCGCAAAATACCACGAGTGAACAGATGAAGATGTTTCTCACTCGCATCGGCTTCGGGTCAAAGGCCGTGGTGACCGGCGACCGAACGCAGATCGACCTTCCCCGCGGCCAGAAAAGCGGACTCAAGGAAGCAGAGAAGGTCCTTGCCGATCTGGAAGGCATCGAATTTGTTTATTTCTCGGAAAAGGACGTGGTCCGCCATAAACTCGTTCAGATGATCGTGCAGGCATACGACGCACATACGAACGAACAGGAATCTCGACCCGGTGATAGTTAACCTCCAGCGTAAAGTCAAGATAAAGACAGCGGCATACATGCCGTTTGTCGTGACGCTTCGTTCCGCGGTGGAGGAAA
>CAYTDJ010000439.1:0-2813 GCA_964436265.1 uncultured Chloracidobacterium sp.
TTCTTGTCGTAAAACTTTGATACTTTGACCATCGAAAAGATGATCTTGTTTGGTTCAGTATTGCTCATATTGCGAAAAGCGAGATTTTAACAAAAAAAGAGGCGAGTTCTTAGCTCGCCTCGCAATACTGCCAAAGTTCTGTATCGCATCATCGAACCGGAAACACCGGATGCCTCCTGACCTCATTAGTTCCGGCGGTCCAAACACTAGATCCGTCAAATGCTATTGCCGAGGGATTTGCGACCGTCGGATAGAGTCCGATCACCGCGTTATCCGAGGTCCGCACGCGTAACAGCGTATTGTTATTCAGGGCGACCCACATGCTCGTACCGTCCCAAACGGCATCCGATGCGTCTGCGGTATCGAGAGATGCAACACACGACTCAGTGCCGGGCGTAGATGACGATTGCCGAATAAGGCAGCCTATGGTGTAGTTTTGAGCGTACCAAACTGATCTGCCGTCTATCGTCAGACCGGCCATACCCGACGAAGCTCCGAAAGACCCGGTCTGAACTCCATCGGAAGCCCGAAATCTTTTGAGTGAAGAAAAGGGATTTGTAGACACCCACATACTCTCGCCATCATAGGCGAGCTCGAAAGCGCCAACGCAGGCAATGTTCCCGAGATTCGCCCCGTCACTGGCGCGGATCCGCGTGATCGAATCGCTCGCTGTATTGGCGACCCAAATGTTGGTGCCGTCAAAGGCCACGCCTCCCGGCGCGTTCTGGACAGGATAAGTACCGAGAATAACCCCGTCATATGTTCGCATTTTGCGAACCACGTTGCCGGCGGTGTCGCTTATCCATATGTTCTGTCCATCGAATGCGGCACCGCCCGGCTGCGTGCCGGCGGAGAAAAAGCCTACAAGTCCGCCGTCGCTAACCCGAAATTTCCTGATCGCACCGTCGGTCAAGATCAGCCACATGAACGTGCCGTCAAAAACGAGGGCCTTGCCTTGGCCGGAATATGTAACTTTCCTTGAAAGCTGGTCCCAGCGAAGCGAGCCAAGTTGAGACAGGTTTCGAGCGTCGGGAAACGAATCTGGAGCCAGCGAGGAGGCATTGATGCTGTTTTCAATGATGTTCGATCCGTTGAGGTTCGTGAGTCCGCCGCCGTCGCCGCTGATCATGCCGCCGACGTTAACGTTCGAGTTGAGTTGGGTCAGCCCTTGAACTGTCAGGGAGCTACCGATCCTTCCATTCCCGGAAACATTAAAGCTCGCTGACTGAGGGCTTCCGGAGTTGTTCTGGACATAATCCGCCGAACCCGGAAGCGGCAAGCGGGAGTTGGAGAGACGGATATCGCCTTCCTTGATGATCTGTTCCGCCGGAGTTCCGCCTACCGCATCGGCATTGGCCGCATTTAACGCATTGTTCGCATTTGTCGCACTGTCCGCAAACGTAGAGAACGTCGAAAACGCCGACTTCATAGCATATGGTGAAGACGTAAGATGCTGCCGCGGGGTAAGCGTTGTGAATTCTCCGGTACTAGAACCGGGCCGCACTGCGATCTCGAGATATTGAGCTGCGACGGTAGTGAACGGCTGGAAATCGAAACTCAGCTCGACGGAGAATTTCCCGTTCGTAACCTGAACATTCTCGATCGTGATCTCGGGCGCGAGCTGGTTTCCGCCCTTTGAGTCAGCGAACAAACGAAATACCAGGTCGAATTGGCCATTCGCCGGCATTCCGTTCTGAGCAAGCGCCCCTTGATAGTTGAATGCAGAGTTTTGGGCAGCGGCGGAAAACGAGAAAAGGACAAAGAACAAAACACACAAGATAGGTCGTTTTTTCATATGCACTCTCTATTGATCTCCCAAGGGAGAATTCTCTTAGGTTTTGGGGCTTTTTCTTACTTCTGGTAACACTACGCGGAAAATATTCTGAATCGGCTCACTTTCCCCTGAACTTCAACGACCGAATACGCCGGACCTATGGGCGCTTGTCAACTTGATCTCACAGACCGCGTTTCCAATTGACCGCGGATAGGATTAAACTCGGGTTTTCGGCGAATGAACAACGATCTGATCATCACCGGCGTTATCCTCACTGCCGCGTTGTTACTCTTCATTTGGAACAAGTTCCCGTCTGATCTTGTCGCATTGCTCGTCGTCGCGGCGCTGGGATTGACGGGCGTTTTGACGACAGCCGAGGCATTTTCCGGCTTTTCGCGTTCGGCCGTGATCACTATCATCGCGATCTTCGTTCTAAGCGAAGCACTGCAGCGAACGGGCGTTACGGAGCAGGTAGGCAACATACTTCTAAAGGTCGGGGGACGAAGCGAGCTTCGGCTCGTGGCGGTCGTTATGGCGGCGGGTGCTTTCCTATCTTTGTTCATGAACAACATCGCCGCCGCGGCCGTCTTGCTGCCCGCGGTTTCCGGTGCGGCAAAGCGGGCACATGTGAACACTTCCCGGCTGCTGATGCCGCTGGCCTTTTCGACCATCCTCGGCGGAATGGCGACGCTGTTTACCACCTCGAACATTGTCCTCAATTCGATCCTTCACGATAACAACATCGAGGGATTCAGCGTTTACGATTTCATTCCGGTAGGCTTGCCGCTCGTCGTGGCAGGCATCTTGTATGTAGCGTTGATCGGACGAAGATGGCTGCCCGGCGATTCGCCGATCGACAGGACCCTGGCCCCTGAAGCATCCGGCAAGGGCGATCTCGTCGAGGCATACAAACTCGGGGAAAATTTGTTCCGTGCACGGATCCCGGAAAATTCATTTCTTAGCGGCAAGACCATCGCCGAATGTACACTTCGCGAGGATTTCGACGTAAGCGTTGTTGCGGTCGAGCGCTCCGGCAAAA
>CAYTDJ010000440.1:0-2811 GCA_964436265.1 uncultured Chloracidobacterium sp.
GTCGAGAAAGGGACTCTCTATATGCTGCAGTGCCGCGTCGGTAAGCGGAACGGAGTTGCCGCGGTCAGGATGGCGACCGAAATGCATAAGGAAAAGCTGATCGATACAAAAACGGCGGTGATGCGAGTCGCTCCGAATCAGCTTGTCGAACTGCTGCTGCCGATGATCGACCCGAAGGCCGAATTAGTTACAAAACCGATCGCAAAAGGATTGCCTGCCGGCCCGGGCGGTGCGAGAGGGCGTGTCGTTTTCAGTTCGCACGAGGCCGTTGACTGGGCAAAACGCGGTGAAAAGGTGATCCTCGTGCGCGAGGAGACATCGCCGGAAGATGTGGACGGAATGCACAAGTCGCAGGCGATATTGACCAGCAAGGGCGGAATGACATCTCACGCCGCTTTGGTAGCGAGAGGCTGGGGTAAATGCTGTATCGTGGGCTGCGCTGATATTGAGATCAACCACGATGCAAAGACCTTCAAAGCCAAAGACGGCGTTGTGATCCGCGAAGGCGACTGGCTGAGCCTGAACGGAACAAAGGGCCTGGTTTACGAGGGCAGCCTGGATCTGGTAGATATCGACGTCAGCAAAAATAAGTCCTACAAAGACCTGATGCTGCTGGTTGATAAGGTTAATACGATGGGTGTCAGTGCAAATTCTGAGACGCCCGAAGATGCGGTACAGGCACTGAAATTCGGAGCCGAGGGAATCGGGCTTTTCCGCACCGAGCATATGTTTTATGGCGAAGGCGGCGAGCAGCCCCTGTTCCTGCTGCGAAAGATGATCGTCAGTAAATCGGAAGCCGAAAGGCGGACCGCACTTGATGAACTCTTCAAATACGTGAAGAAGGACGTTAAGGACACGCTGAAGGTGATGAACGGGAAACCGGTCACGATCAGGCTTCTCGATCCGCCGCTTCACGAATTTGTGCCCCACGACAAAGAGAAACTTCGTGAATTAAGCGAGGTGCTCGGCATAAGCCTGAGCGTGCTGAAACGGCGTGTGATCGCTCTGCACGAAAACAATCCTATGCTCGGCCATCGCGGTGTCCGCCTCGGCATCAGCTATCCGGAGATCACCGAAATGCAGGTCCGGGCGATCCTGGAAGCGGCCGCGGAACTGAACAAGGCCGGAAAGAAGGCATTGCCGGAGATCATGGTTCCTGTAACATGCACGTTCAACGAACTCTCGCACCAGAAATTGATCGTTGACGAGGTCTATAAGGACGTGTGCAAACGGCTTAAGGTCAAAAAGATACCCTACCTTTACGGAACGATGATCGAGACCCCGAGAGCTGCGATACGCGGCCAGTTGATGGCTCTCGTAGCTGATTTCTTCAGCTACGGAACCAATGACCTTACGCAAATGAGCTTTGGTTTCAGCCGCGATGACATAGGCGGATTCCTGCCCAAGTATCTGGATCTCGGGATCTTGCCCTATGATCCGTTCCAGACGATCGACACGGACGGCATCGGAGAATTGATGCGGATGGGTGTTGACCGTGGACGCAAGATCAAGCCAAAGCTAAAGGTGGGCATCTGCGGCGAACATGGCGGCGACCCGGACAGCGTTACTTTCTGTCATAAGATCGGAATGGATTACGTGAGTTGCTCGCCCTTCAGGGTGCCGATCGCAAGACTTGCAGCGGCGCAGGCATCGATCGGCGTGTGACGTGAACAGACAGGGTTGAGGAAAGCAAAGGCGGGGAATCAGATCCTCGCCTTTGTTCTATTTTGATAATTCTTCGTATTCTTTTCTGGCTTCGACGAGTGCAGGCATGTCTTTGTCGGCGTCTTTCCAAATCTCGAAGAATTTTTCGTATTCGGAGATGTCTTTTGTGGCTCGGGCTTTTCCGAGATGGGCCAGCGGATAAAGGGACGAGAGTGGAGCTTCGCCGCGATTGTTTAGTATCTTGTCGAACTCTCTCGCAGCATCCCAATTTCTGTTTAGTCTCAAAAGTGCGAGCCCGCGGAGGTATTGAGGAATAAATTCGCCCGCCTTTTCAAGGCGTTCGGTTATCTCAAGCTCTTCGATAGCTTCCTTTATCTTGCCTGCCTGAAACCAGATCGCCGCTCTGATCGTCGGGGCCCAAAGGTGCTTGAGCAGCGTGTCTTTCGGCCTTTCAGTAAGCAGTTCCTTTAGCAGCCGTTCAGCTTCATCTGTCTGACCCGCGATGGCGAGAGCAAGGGCAACGGTAATAACCACTATTTGCCCTTTCTCAAGGCTCACGGCCTTGTTGGTTTGCGCTCTGAGTACGGACTTCAACGTGGAGTCATCCTTAGCGGGCATTCCGGTTCCGGAACTCCAAAACACAACACGGACCGCCTGTTCAGCCGCATATTTGCCGGCGACCTCGCGCGCATTCGTATGCGTTGCTAGATCAACCGACCGCCGCGAAAAATCCTGAGCCGTACGCCATTGCCCTTTCACAGCGGCATCACGGGCCTGTACATCGAACGCGATATGCTCATCATCACGTCCCGCGAACCAGCGGAGATTTACTTGGATAGCGGTCGGATCTTTTTCAATGAATGCGATGATCAACGGAAAAAGATGAAAGTACGTACCGTCCAATTTTCGCTCAAATGCCTGCTTGCAGGTCTCTTTTGCTTCTTCGTAGCGGCCAAGAGATACAAGCGATTCGACCAGATTCATGTAGATAGTCGCGTAGTTAGGATCTATGCGAATGCCTTCGCGAGCGAAAGCGACGGCCTTTTCCGATTGGCCTATGCGTTCCATCGAATCTGAAAGGCTGACGTAAGAAACGACAAAATTTGGATAAGTATTTCGCCAAAGCTCGAGCGTATCGATCGCCTT
>CAYTDJ010000441.1:0-2803 GCA_964436265.1 uncultured Chloracidobacterium sp.
ACGAACACTCGACCGGGGCATTGTCGCCCGCTATCATATGCCCAAACTCACCGCCCGCACCCATTTCGCCACGATATACCTGGCCGTCGAAAATGATGCCAGTCCCGACACCTTCTCCGACAAGTATCATCAAAAAGGTGTCTATTTTTCGTGTCTTTTCCTGCCCAAACCACAACTCCGCCAATGCGGTTGCGTTCGCGTCGTTTTCAACGATGACGTGGGATCCGGTCTCTTCTTCGATACGCTTGCAGATATCCCAGTCACGCCAGTTGAAGTATGGTATATGAAAGATCTTTCCCGATCTCTGGTCCACAAGACCGGGAACACTCATTCCGATCTCGAGCCCCTGGTCATGAAACGGCTCAGCAATGCGTCGTGTTCGCTCAAGTATCTGGGCGGTCATGAATTCTACGTCCGGAGACGTAGAAAAGGTTTCTTTCTGAAGGATATTTCCCGCCAGATCAGCTAGTGCGATCGTCGTGGTACGCGGTGTGAGATCAACCCCAATAGCAACCGGAACTCCGGTCCTTAGCTCATACAACTTTGGCTTTCGGCCGCCGGTCGATTCACCGGAACCGATCTCGACGATCATTCCGTCCGCCAGCAATTCATCAACGATCACCGATACCGTCGACCGGTGCAGTTCGGTCTGTCTTGCGATCTCGGCACGCGAGATCGGAGAACGGTCGCGAACATAGTTCAATACGATCTGCCGATTTATGTCACGGATCGTATTTAACCGCGCGATCTCATTCTTTGCCTTTTGAAGATTTATTCGCCGCATTTTCGAGGCATTTGGCTTATCCAGAACTTTGTTGGGTCTAAAGACAAAGAAACAATAACTTGAAATAAATGACATTTCAAGTCGCAGTTTCAATTTTTGATTGTGCCATTTTGGCACAAACCTACCCAATTATCGATTTATGTGCCGCAACACCATACGTTTTAAAGACTTTTGCTAAGTTCGATGGAATCCGCGCTCAATATCTTTCATTGAAAGACGGAGAACCACTGGGCGGCCGTGGGGACAGGTTGTTGGGGACGACGTCGTGAGAAGGCCCTCTATGAGCCACTGCATCTTTTCGGGCGTCAGTTTCATGTTTATCTTGACGGCGGCCTTGCAGGCCAGAGAAGCAGCTATATCGTCCCGGAGGGTTGATTTTGCATTACCGCGTTTTTCGATCTCGACATTGTCAAGTATCTCTGCAAACAGATTCCTCGCCTCAGCCGGCGGAAGGTCAGTAGGTATAGATTTGATCGCGACCGTTCGACCCGACAGCCGCATCACACCAAACCCGAGATCCTGAAGTTCGTCTTCAATGAGTTGGAAGGCCTCGGTTTGCGCAGGTGTCAGGTCAAACGTCTCAGGCAGAAGCAAGTTTTGAGACTCGATCGGACGCTCAGTCTCTTTTCGGCGAAACTTATCAAACAAGATCCGTTCGTGTGCAACATGCTGGTCGATCAAAAGCAGGCCCTCGTCATCGACGGCAATGATGAAACTATCATGCAGTTGCGCGATCGGGCGGATCTTTGCCCCGGAGATGCTTTCGACACCGACCGACTTTGCAAGCTTTTCCGCCGAATTGACTGGCGGAAGCACGGCATAGCCTTTCGGGGCCGCACCGACGGGGGGCTCGCGCTCGACAGTCGCGGTATCAGCCCGCATCTCGACGGCCTTTTCGAATGCTCTCGATATCTCGTCTAACTTCTTCTCTGTGTCCGAAACTGTCGCGGAGAGCAGCTCAAATGCAGGCTGGTCCTCAATTGTTGGAGATCGATCCACAAACTCAACACTCGGAGAGCGAGGACTAGCGCCATCACTCGCCGTATGGACGTCTCCAGGGGACGCGAGTTCCTTGTCGAATTTCTCTGGCAGTGGAGCAACCGAAGAAACGGGTTGTTCTGGAACATTTGGGACGATTCCCGCCTTTGACAAAGCCTCACGGACCGCTTCAGCTATCACATCTTTTACAGCTTCGCTTCGTCGAAACCGGATCTCTGTTTTCGCCGGGTGAACATTGACGTCAATTTCTTCGACCGGTACATCCAGAAACAAGAATGCGACCGGATAAACGCCATGTGGAAGAACCGACCGATATCCCTCGACCAGGCCGCCGGCGATGGTCTTATCGCGTACGAACCTTTGGTTGACAAAAAAATACTGTGAATCTTTACTTGTGCGGCGTTCTCGAGGCGCTGAAATGAAGCCTGATACTTTAGCGACAAAGTCGCGCCCGCCGGAAACCGGCAGCAGGCTTTCGAGCAGCCCGCCGCCGAATATCTGAAATGCTCGTTCGCGGAGTTCCCTAGCCGGAGAAGCCGCTAATACTTCCCTTCCGTTATTAGTAAGCGTAAAGGCTATTTCAGGATGTGCGAGGGCATAATGTGTGACAATGCTTGCAATGTGATAATTCTCGGTCGCTTCAGACCTCATGAACTTTCGGCGAGCCGGAGTATTAAAAAAAAGATCTCGGACCGAGATCGTTGTTCCGACGTCGCGCGCTGCATCCTTTACATCAATTAGCCTCCCGCCTTCGACAACCACTCTGGTGGCCGCGATCTCGCCTTCGATCTTTGTGACAAGTTCTACTTTGGCTACGGACGCGATCGAAGCCAGGGCTTCGCCTCGAAAGCCAAGTGTAGTGATCGCCGCCAGATCCTCAAGAGTACTTATCTTTGAAGTCGCATGACGCTCGAACGCAAGGATCGCATCGTCCCGAACCATTCCCACACCGTTGTCCGATATCCTCATCAATCGCCGGCCGCCAAGTTCGACCTCGACGTGGATTCGGCTTGCCCCGGC
>CAYTDJ010000442.1:0-2803 GCA_964436265.1 uncultured Chloracidobacterium sp.
AGAACGGGGTTGCCTGCGACTCGTGCTGGTCACGTACTCGACTCTTCTCTGCAGATTCTGCCCTTTGCGTAAAGTGCAGCCATCCGTTAGACGAACTCGCGAATCGCCGCGGCGCATCATGTCACCGCTGCACTGAACAACACTACGATCGCGCAGTTGCCGCCGGAGTCTATGAGTTCGCCTTGGCTGCTGTCCTACTTGAGCTTAAAAAGACTCCCAATGCACCCGATAGATTGAACCGGCTAGTTCGGTCGGCGACAGAAATGCTCGAGATTTCCACTAAGACACTGATAATCCCTGTCCCACTTTCTGCCAGGCGGAGGGTCGAGCGCGGATTTAATCAGGCAGAGATCCTAGCCCGATCAGTTGCCAGGTTATCCGGGAACGATCTGGACGCACTTAGTCTCGTCAGAAAAACCCACACACCCATGCATCGAACCGCGATGGACAGAAAGGCAAGAGAAAGTACCGTCAAGAACGCATTCGAGATAAAACGCCCAAAATTGATAGACGGCAAGTCAATACTTCTTGTCGACGACATTTTCACCTCCGGCGCCACCGTCTCGTCATGTGCAAACGTTCTAAAGAAACACGGTGCGGCCAGTGTCAGTGTCCTCACGCTGGCACGCGCTGTTGAAGTCCGTCAATGATCAGGGGCGATCGGCTTTTTGAACCGGAATGTCACCCAGAAGCCCGAATCCGGCAGCCTGATAATTGCCGTTGGAACTTCTAAGCACCCACCACGTTCCGTTCGATGGCCTGAATACTGCAATATCGTCACGGCGGTCACGATCGTAATCTCCAACTACAGGGACATCGCCATCGATTCCCCACTGAAGAACAGTCAATTGATCGTCTGAACTCCTCCGGATGTACCAGACTCCTGTTGTTGGCCGAAATACAGCTTCGTCTGTCTTGCCGTCACCATCGAAGTCACCGATTGCCGGAGCATCATTTTGCGAACCCATCTGACGGACAGACAGTGTCAGACTACCGCTATTCAGACGCCACCAGTCCCCGGTGGACGGCCGCCAGATCGCAAGGTCATCTCGTCCGTCGCCATCGTAATCCGCATTTACGGGTATATCCTCGGCGATGCCGAACTGAGTTATCGAAGCCGCACCGTTCGCAGACAGTACCGAATACCATACCCCGGAGGACGGGCGATAAACGGTTAAGTCCGCACGCCGGTCCCCGTCAAAGTCTCCCGGAACCGGAATATCGCCCGACGAGCCCCACTGAAATATCCCAACGGTTCCATTCGAGCTTCGAATGTAATACCAAATCCCGTCTGCAGGCCTGAAAACTGCAATATCGGTACGCCCGTCGCCGTCGAAATCCTCGGCCACCGGTTGATCAGTTGGCGATCCGAACTGTAGGATCTGAATCGAATTGTTAATGGGGTTAGCCGAATACCAGGTTCCGTTTGACGGCCTAAATACTGAATATTCGCTCCCGCCGTCACCATCGAAATCGGCATTTGTACGGGTGCCGACGATACGTTCGATCGAACCCGTGTTTGCCGTAAAACTGCCGTCGTGTTGACGAACCACGTAAAGTTCGCCGTCTTCGTCCTCCCCGAATGCGACCAGACTGTTGTTCGTCGTATCCAGCAGGACCGTTTGTTGAACGCCGTCCCAGCGAATGATCTCGCCGGTACAATAGTCACCGAAAATATAGGTACCGGTAACCAGCGCCCGCTGTGCCCCGCGATAGATGTTTCCACCAGTTATCGAACATCGGCCATTCCCTATACGGCTGTATTGAAACACCGGAGGCACCGAGGTAAGCGTCGAACATAATGACGGATCGTTGTTCGTACATTGCGTGCCTTCAAAGACTCGCCAACCGTAATTTCCACCCAGCGTAATAATGTCTACCTCTTCGATCGCGTTTTGCCCAACGTCGCCCACCCAAAGTTGATTAGTGCCGCCGCGATCGAATGAGAACCTATATGGATTTCGCAGGCCATACGCAAAGATCTCATCAGCACCGGGCGTTGCCCCCGCAAACGGATTGGATGGAGGAATGTTGTAAGCAGGCACTTGCCCGACTGGCGTGTTGATATCGATTCTCAACATTTTACCAAGTAAAGAATTGATATTTTGTGCGTTATTTGGCGGATCGTTTCCGGAACCGCCATCGCCCGTCCCCGCATACAGATATTCGTCGGGCCCGAATGCGATCGTCCCGCCGTTGTGATTTGTCTGACCCGGATGAGGTATCGAAATGATCGTTCGAACAGCGGCGGCATTCGCTATATTTGGATTTGCCGCGTTCTGCTCGTATTCCGCGATCTCGATAGGGTCCGAAGAAGTGCCCGTCGCTCGTGTGTAGTAAACAAAAAACCGGCGGTTATTTTCGAAGTCGGGATGAAACGCGAGGCCGAGCAGGCCGCGTTCATTTCCTGACGCGCTGACCAGGGCCGTTAGATTGAGATAATCAGTTGGAACCGTTGATCCAGGCTGCACGACCTTGATGATGCCGCGTTGTTGAACGATGAATAGGCGGCGCGATCCGTCACCTGCATTGGTCAGAAACACCGGCGAGTTAAGCCCTGTGATGAAACCTGTCTGAAGTTTGAACGGTGCTTGAGAAAAGGATGAAAGGGCTGCGATCGCGACAAAAAATAATGCAATAAAACTTTTCATTGTCATTTTGGAGAGAACAAAAGCACCTGTCGGACCTTTTTCGTGTCTAAATGTTCTGACGAATCGGGACGGACTGTGGACGGAAAACTTTCTGTTTGATCAACTTGAAAAAGATAAGTACCTGTTTCCAATATAGCTCGGGGCAACATAAT
>CAYTDJ010000443.1:0-2801 GCA_964436265.1 uncultured Chloracidobacterium sp.
ATTGTCCCAAGGCTTGACCATAAAATTTGTTGACAAGCAAATCTATTGATCAAGCAGCTTTGTGGATATAAATTACATGTATTCAGTTGTCAGGTATCAGATTGATATCTAAAAGTTTTCCGGTGGTTGTATCGGTAGGGTCACACCCGTTCCCATCCCGAACACGGAAGTTAAGCCTACTGGAGCCGATGATACTGCATCTTTCAGGTGTGGGAAAGTAGGTAGCCGCCGGGATTAAATTAAAGCAGCCCGCTCATTAATTTGAGCGGGCTTTTGTTTCTCCTACGAATCTGCATGACCACGGCTGACCTAGTTTCGTCCGGGGTGTGCGAATCTGATGTAGGCAACATTTTCAACAGTCATTTCTCTTCCATTTTGCACGATTGTCCCTTCTGAGAATTTGATTTCCTTAAACGTCACGTGGCCGAACGAACGGGTGCCGTCGAGCAGTACGATGAGGTCTTTCTTGATCCTGCCTGTCGGAGCCCGCGGAAGGGAAGCGGCAACTGCGGAGATGTAGGAGATCCTTGAGCGATCGATACCTATTTCGTCCTTATTCATCGATCGGGTAAACAGGCCGTCTTTCAGTCCGAGCGGGTTCGCTTGTAGAGTGGTTCCATCGAGCATGTGGATATCCCACTGTCGCCAACCACCCTGGGCCGACGCGGAAGAACAGGTCAATATGACGATACACAGAGAAAAAGAGATCATTAGCAGCCGTTTCTCTCTCATACGATAGAACCCCCTTTCAGCGTACTAGGAATATCATAATACTGAACTCAAGATCCGAAACAAAAAGGGCCATTGGTTTCACCCAACAGCCTTCAGATCCACAATTGGTGATCGGTCTTAGTTAGGTCTGACTGTCAAAAATACTGCCCCTCCGCGGCGAGCGACGAGCATCAGAACTGGCCGGTCGCCAGCTTTGTCGAGAGCTGCTTGGACGTCGTCGACCGACTTGACGGCCGTTCGATTGATCTCAAGTATCACGTCGCCGCGTGCGATACCTGCTTCGGCGGCAGGCCCCGCCTGATCTACATCTGTCACCAAAAGACCATCAGAGCCGTCCATTCCAAGTTGCTTTGCGACCTGAGGAGTAACAGGCTGTAGGCTGAGGCCGAGTTTTCCACCCTGCGGCTGGGCAGATGGACCATCCCCGTCCTTGTCCTGCGGGTTGTTGGCAACTCCTTCTACGTTGTACTCGTCAAGAGTCGCGGTCAGTTCTACGGGATTTCCGTCCCGCATCACCGTCAGTTTTATCTCGGTACCCGGAAGCGTCCCGGCGACCTTATTTCGAAGGACGTTACTATCGTCCATTTTCTCGCCATTGACCGCGGTAATGATGTCACCCCGCTTCAGGCCCGCCTTTTCACCGGCGCTTCCCGATCGTACGTTGCTGACCAGAACGCCGGCAGTATCCTTTAGATCAAGTGCTTTGGCAGTATCGTTCGTAATGTTCTGAATGTTTATCCCCAGCATTCCGCGGCGGACCTTGCCATCTTTCAACAGCTGCTCCATCACGGATTTAGCCATGTTCGACGGTATCGAGAATCCGATACCGATATTTCCTCCCGAAGGGCCGCCGGCAAGTATCTGTGAGTTGATCCCGATCAGCTCGCCATTGAGGTTTACCAACGCACCTCCGGAATTACCTCGGTTGATGGGCGCGTCCGTCTGCAGGAAATCTTCGAACGAATCATTGGCGTTTCCGTAACTCAAGCCTGTACGACGGCCCTTCGCGGAAATAATGCCCGCTGTCACGGTCTGTCCGATCCCGAGCGGATTGCCTATGGCGAGTACGATATCGCCCACGCGAACCGTGTCGGAATTTCCGAGCGTGAGGTACGGCATGTTCTGCGCTTCTATCTTCAACACGGCCAGATCGCTCGGTTTATCCGATCCGACAAGTTTTGCATCAAACGACTTGTTGTCAGCAAGAAGTACGGTTATTTTCTCCGCGCCCTCAACCACATGGTTATTCGTCAGGATCGTTCCATCTGCAGACACGATGACGCCCGAGCCAAGCCCGCGTTCGATCGGCGAACGCTGCTGCGGCTGTTGATTTGGACCCTGTCGAAACAGGTCGTCCAGGTTGAACTGTGTCTGTGACTGAGCTTTGTTTTTGTGTTCTGCCTCGATCCGGACAACTGCCGGCGAGCTCTTTTCCACGACGTCCGCATATGACGTCCTGACCCCATCGACCACGATCGGTGAGGGCGGCGCGGCCGGTTGGACCGGTTCCGGGGTTTCATTCCCGTTAAGAAGCCCTGTTTTGCAGGCTGAGAAAAAAGCGAGCGAGAGGAGGGAGGCGAACAAAAGAGATTTCCTTGTAAACATTAATGCTTCTCCGAAATTAATATCACCTAAATTCTAGCCTTTCGGTAAAAAGATTCAAGAATTACCTCTAATTTACGTCGTCGGCGACACTATCGTTCGAATTTTTTATCTTCTACTGCAGATAAAAAAATGGAGAACAGCAGTGCTGCCCTCCATCGATCAGGTTCACTGTTGAAAAAATCAAGGAACGTCGATCGACATATCTTTACCTGAAAATGAAAAATTCGGACGCTTCCTGCCCTTCATAAACTTCGCCGCAGTCTGTGACAAAGCTGTGATTATCATCGGGAGTGCGATCGACGGATCGCACGGAACGAACGCGGTCGTTGCTCCCTTGCCGAGTTTACCGAAGTTACTCGTGTGGTTACTGGAATATGAAGGTGTTCGCCCGTCGAGTGGGACCGAGTCAGTCGTAATAGAGATCGCGTACTTGTGTCCTCGAGGATTCGTTCTGTTGATGTACG
>CAYTDJ010000444.1:0-2801 GCA_964436265.1 uncultured Chloracidobacterium sp.
CGAAGATTTCGACAATCCCAAGGGCGTTCCGGTTTCTGCTTTCATCTTTGGCGGACGAAGAAATTCAGTCGTACCGTTGATACAGCAATCGTTCAACTGGGCGTTCGGCGTGTACATGGCTGCAACGATGGGCTCGGAAATGACGGCGGCCGCATTCGGAAATATTGGCGAGGTTCGCCGCGATCCGTTCGCGATGCTTCCCTTCGCGGGCTATCACATGGGCGATTATTTCGCCCATTGGCTCGATTTCGGAAGACAGATCCCGGAACCGCCCCGGATCTTTTCTGTCAACTGGTTTCGCAAGGACGAAAACGGCAAGTTTGCGTGGCCAGGCTACGGTGAGAACATGCGCGTGCTCAAGTGGATCGTTGAACGGGCACGAGGCAAGTCAAAAGGCATCGAAACGCCGTTAGGCTGGATGCCGCGATATGAGGATATGGACTGGCGCGGGCTCGATTTCACCAAAGAACAGTTTGAAAAGGTAATGAACCTGGACCGCGACATCTGGCTGAAAGAGATCGCTATGCACGACGATCTATTCTTTAAGCTTTATGATCGCCTACCCAAAGAGATGACTTTCATTCGTGAACTTCTGGTTTCAAACCTCTGGCGATCACCGGAACTCGGGCTTGCCGCTCCGCGGCCTGAACCCTCGGAAGAGACAAAGGCGGTAGCCAAGGGTTAGATCAAAGTGAGATCCAAAAGGAGACGCTGACCTGCATTATTCTGGTCAGCGTTTTCTATTTTTTTCTATTTATTACGATCTGCACTCAAATCTTTTCCTCAAAAAGAACTCAGAAAAGATTCATAGATCCCTAATTACACCCATTACCTTGTTGGTTTATTTTCCTCCTAACAAGGTTCGATACTTCGCTCCTTTTATTGGCAAAGATCGATCCAGAACAAAGTGATCTAGATACCAAATTTAAGAGTTACGGAGGAAATGATGTCAAAGAGCTACCACTACGTCCCCGCGATGCAGCAGCCCGACCGGACTTCATGCTGGTCAACTACGATGTCTTGGTGGACCAAGGCAATACCGGCCGTCAAGAACCATAGCGAAATAGAGATCCTTGGAATGTACCATCACCTGACCGGAGACGATGGCGGCCTGAAATTCCCTGACGGTTTCAAGACAATGCTTGAAGATCCAAAATGGGGAATGACGACGGACCGTATATCAGCGATCCCGATGAACCGTGAACTCTGCGAAAAAGCTTTCAAGAAAGGGCCGATCGTATGCGGTTATTGGGACATCAACGTGAATGGCTATCATGCTGTCGCTCTTTACAATTACAAAGACTTCGAAATATGGGCTATGGACCCGAACGGCGGATCGCATATAAAAAGAGGCATGGATTACTACGTTCTTGGAAGTCTTAAACACAAAGGCATCTTCGGCTACCGAACTTGATGCGACCAAATGCAACAGGCCACACAAACTGGCAGATTGTCAGTTGGCGGTTCATTCGTCTAGTCTTGTTATGTAGTTTGAATGAGCCGCATGGGTGACACTGAGATCACAAAGCCCGATGACAGGACCGTCAGCCCGTCGAAACTTCCGCACACGTTTCGGGCACTCCGGCATCGAAATTTCCGGCTTTTCTTCGCAGGCCAGTTCATATCGCTTACCGGCACATGGATGCAGAGCGTTGCCCAAAGCTGGCTGGTCTATCGAATGACCGGTTCGGTCGTTCTGCTCGGCCTAATCGGGTTTGCTTCTCAGATCCCCGTATTCATCTTCACACCGATCGGCGGCGCCGCAGCGGATCGTCACAACAGACATCGAATACTCTTGTTAACACAGTCGGCGGCAATGCTATTGGCATTCATCCTCGCGTTTCTGACACTCACCGATCGGGTTCAGATATGGCATCTATTTGTCATTGCGGTCGGATTCGGGATCGCAAACGCTTTTGACATTCCGACAAGACAGGCATTCGCCGTCGATATGGTAGGAAAAGAAGATCTTATAAACGCGATCGCACTGAATTCCTCAATGTTCAATGGTGCCAGGATCGTCGGCCCTGCTATCGCCGGAATTTTGGTCGCGGCGGTAGGAGAGGGGTGGTGTTTCTTTGGAAACGCAGTCAGCTATGTCGCTGTGTTATCGGGATTATTGCTGATGAAAATAAGTCCGGTCGTCCGACCTCGGGCAGGCTCGACGATCAGTCAGATCGCAGAGGGTTTTGGATATGTAATCAAAACAAAACCGGTTCTCGCCTTACTTCTCCTGCTCGGACTCGTAAGCCTGATGGGAATGCCCTATGCAGTGTTAATGCCCATCTTTGCCGACCAGATACTTGGCGGCGGATCGAGTACGCTGGGATTTCTTATGGGTGCAAGCGGTACCGGAGCGTTGATCGCCGCTCTTGCTCTCGCATCGCGACGAAATGTCTTTGGGCTTGGAAAGTGGGTCGTTTTCGCATGTGCAGGATTTGGCGTTTCGATCATTCTGTTCTCGCTGTCGCGCAATTTTTGGCTTTCGGCCGCTCTGCTCGTCCCGGCAGGATTCGCAATGATGACTCAGATGTCATCGTCTAACACCTTGATACAGGCAATGATCCCGGATGATCTGCGAGGCAGGGTAATGTCTGCCTATTCGATGATGTTCATGGGAATGGCACCATTAGGGGCATTACTTGCTGGAACGCTTGCCGGCTACATCGGCGCTCCGCAAACTGTCGCACTTGGCGGTTTGGTCTGTTTGATCGCCGCGATCGCTTTCAGGTTAACCACTGTGGGACTTCGCGATGAGGCAAGAGCAGTGATCGTGTCGATGCAGATGACAGGCAGCGAAC
>CAYTDJ010000445.1:0-2797 GCA_964436265.1 uncultured Chloracidobacterium sp.
CCACACATGCAAGCGGCACTATGAGCCGACGAATGAGGAGTTGTTCGAGTCAGGACTTCGGCCGGATGAAGTAAGAGGGAAGGAGTTTTACCGAAACGTTGGCTGCGATGCATGCAATCACACCGGCTATCGCGGAAGAACTGCTATCCATGAGCTTTTGGACATGTCTGACCAGATCCGGGAAATGATAATTGAAAGACGTCCGGGATCGGAGATCCGACGACAAGCCGAAAAAGAAGGACTATCCAGCCTTCGCGAGTCCGCGATCAAAAAGGTTTTTGCCGGTCACACGACGCTTTATGAGATAAACCGCGTTACGTTTGTTGAGGAAGTGAGATGAGGTCGATCTTAGTTTGTTTTCTTGCGATTGTTAGCTTTGCAACGGCATTCGGCCAGATCGAGGGCAATCCGGAGAATTGGTGCCGTCAAGGTTTCTTCACACGCGATTCAAAGGAATTCAGCCTCGGGACCGTTAAAGGTGCTAAATGGACCAAGGCCTATTTTTATGGTGACGATGAAGAGGCCTGTCCCGGCTCACCCTCGTGCCGCGAGAAGGCATACTTGGTCCCGGGAAATGAGGTAGTGATAAATCGCGTTCGTTCCGGCTTTGCCTGTGCCTGGTATGAACCTATCAAAGGCCAGTCTCGCGTTGGATGGATCAGGGAAAGCGATCTTAGCATAACCAAACTCGCGCCTGGCGGCTATCGTTCTTGGCTTGGCGAATGGACACATGCCTTGAACGGCATTGAGTTTACCGAGAACAAACTGCCGGGCTTTTTGAACGTAACCGGAAATGCGACCTGGAAAGGGTTAGGCGACAACGTGCATGTCGGTGAGATCGACGGTCGTTACGAACCAAAAGGTGGGGTGATCGAATATTCGGACGGCGACGGCGAGTACGATTGTCGTGCTACTCTGCGACTTTTGGGGAAATATCTTATCGTAGCCGACAATCTAAATTGCGGCGGCGTCAATGTAAGCTTCTCAGGAATTTACATCAAGAGGCGCCGTTGATACGATGCTCAAGCGTTAGATCAGTTCGCGATACACCGCAGCGTCCACATTTCCCCCGCTTACGACCAAGCAGATCTTCCTGCCCGCAAACCGTTCGCGATCCTCAAGTATCGCCCCCAGCGACAGCGCTCCCGTCGGCTCGCACTTGAGATTGGCCAGATCGAAGTACATTTTCACTGCTTCGGCGATCTTCTCATCAGATACTTCGACAATATCCGCTACACCGTCTTTGATGATCGGCCAGTTCAATTTACCCAACGAGATGGTTCGGGCACCGTCCGCGATCGTCTTCGGCTCCAGGTCATTCTTTATCAATTCGCCGGCACGAAACGACCTTGCCGCGTCGTTCCCCAACAAAGGTTCGGCTCCGATCACAAGTGTCGGCATCGCATGGCGGTGCATCCCGGTAACGATACCTGAGATCAAACCGCCACCGCCGACAGGTACGACAATGACGTCAAAGTTTTCGACCGCGAGTTCGTCACCAAGTGTTGAATTGCCGTCAATAACGAATTGGTCATCGTAGGCGCTCGCGAAATAGGCGTTCGGCATTTGCTCGGCAAGCTGCGCTACACGCTCGTTGCGACCGATCTTCGCAGTGTCAATAAGGTCAACTGTCGCTCCGAACCCTCGTACGGAATCGATCTTGACCTGTGCCGATGTCACCGGCATTACGACAGTGCATTTCTTTCCAAGTAATTTACATGCATAGGCTAACGCCTGCCCGAAATTGCCCGAAGATGCTGTTAAGATCTCATCGTTCGGCACGTTCAATGCGAGGTTATATCCCGCACGAAACTTGAAGCTGCCCGTGTGCTGAAATGTCTCAGTCGCTAAGGTGATATCCAGTCCGAGGCGATCTTGGAGTTTTGAAGACTTTACAAACGTAGTTGGTCTGATCGCATCGAGCAAATTTTGTTGTGAATCGGACATACACTAAACTCGGTGTAGAAAATTTACCACAGAGGTCGCCGAGAGCACAGTGAAGTTGTCTCAGTGTCCTCTATGAACTCCGTGATGAAATATGGGAAATGCACAGTTTGGAATGATCGGCCTAGGAACAATGGGCCGCAATTTTCTCTTAAACGTGGCTGAACACGGGTTTTCGTGCGTTGGCTATGATCTTGACGCAGCTAAGCGTGGGCTGCTTGTGGATGAGGGAAAGAACTATTCGATCTCAGCCGCGGAAGATCTTACGGCGTTTATTGGTTCGCTCGAAACGCCGCGAAAGATAATGCTCCTCGTTCCTGCAGGGCCGATCGTCGATTCTGTGATCAACGATCTTGTCCCGCATCTTGAAAAGGGCGATCTGATCATCGACGGCGGAAACTCGCATTATTCCGATACGGAACGTCGCGAGGCCTTACTGGCTGGAAATGAGATCGAGTTTCTAGGCGTCGGCGTTAGCGGCGGCGAAGAAGGTGCGCGTCATGGTGCGAGCATAATGGTCGGCGGCAAGCCTGAGGTTTACGAACATGTTCGTCCGATGCTCGAGGCCGCATCTGCCAAGGTGAACGGCCAACCTTGTGCCGCGCACGTCGGCAATAGCTCGGCAGGGCATTTTGTGAAAATGGTGCACAACGGCATCGAATATGGAATGATGCAATTGATCGCCGAGACTTATGACCTCCTTCACAGCGGGTTTCAGATACGTGATATGAAGGCCGCCGAGCTTTTCGAACGGTGGAATCGCGGAGAACTAAATTCGTTTTTGATAGAGATAACCGCGACCGTCCTAAAGAAGCGCGCCGAGGACGGGCGCTCCCTCGTAAGTAAGATACTG
>CAYTDJ010000446.1:0-2794 GCA_964436265.1 uncultured Chloracidobacterium sp.
GGGTGTGGAAGAGTCGGGTGTGGACATTGCTGCGGCAATGCGCGAGATGATCCTCTCTTTTGATCCGGCAAAGGAAGCAGGAAGATACGATCGATACGCCGACGCCAGAAAACGAGCGATCGCCGTGCGGGAAGATCGCAAAAAGAACCTGACGACCGTTGCTATCGTCGAAAATCCTGTGACTGCAAAGCTGATCGAGATCCAGAAAAAGGTCGAGGCAAAGGATTACGCAAATGCTGAAGGTGAGCTCAAAAAGCTGCTTTCCGAGAATCCGGCAGAGGCTCGCATTTACTACAATCTCGGTCGCGTTTCGAGTCTAGTTGCGCAAGGCATCGAGGACCAGGATGCACAAAAGGCAAAACTTCTCGAGGCCAAAGTTGCGTTTGAAAATGTGATCCGTCTGGCGCAAAAACAACAGGTCGATACTGCCCTTCAGTCATTGTCGTACGTCTCGCTCGCAAAGATCTACGAATTCTTTGATGACAAGACCTACGCGATCGGGATTTACGACGCGGCGATCAAGCTCGGAGACGTGACCGGCGGAGCCTTTAAGGAAGCGATCGCGTCTAAGCAGCGATTGATGAAAAACCAATGACAACAATAGCGACAGAACTCACAGGATCATGACTCCGACTACCGCTGTGGCTAATTCCTGCCTATTTTGCTAATTTCAAGCAAGTGTCAATATCAACATTTCACAGCGGCTACGCCGCGTTGATCGGGCGTCCGAACGCGGGCAAATCCACCGTTCTAAATCGCATTGTCGGCGAAAAGATCGCCGCCGTCTCTAACAAGCCGCAAACCACACGCCATCGAATTCAAGGCATCTACACCGAAGAGAAAGGCCAGATCGTCTTTGTCGATACGCCCGGCGTCCATAAACCGGGACACCTTCTCAATCGACGCATGATGGCGGCCGTGCATGATGCCTTAATGTCCGTTGACGTTGTAGTGCTGATGCGTGATGCGAGCGTTTCCACCGGAAATGGCGACCGGTTTGTTCTCGACCTGGTCAAACAATCAGGTAAACCGTCGGTTCTCGTACTTAATAAGATCGACAAGGTCAAAAACAAAGCCGAGATCCTCCCGTTGATAGAGTTTTACTCGAAAGAATACGACTTTGCCGAGATAGTACCGGTGTCGGCTCTCAAAGGCGAGGCGATCGACAATTTACTCTCACAGATCTTAAAGCACTTGCCGGAGAGTGAAGCGATCTTTTCAGAAGACGAACTGACCGACCAGCCTATGCGCTCCATTGTTGCTGAAATGGTCCGTGAAAAGATCCTTCGATCGACCGGCGAGGAGCTTCCATATGTGACCGCAGTGGTCACCGAAAGATGGGATGAGAGTGACCCTGAAAGGCTTCAGATCTACTGCTCGATCTATGTCGAACGGCCGTCGCAGAAAGGAATAATAATCGGCAAAGGCGGTTCAAAGCTCAAACAGATCGGCAGCGAGGCGCGTGAAGACATTGAAAAACTTCTTGGCCGCCACGTTCACCTTCAGTTATTTGTGAAGGTCGTCGAAGACTGGCGAAACAAAGAACGAGAGCTCGATGAAATGGGGATTCGCGAGTGAACAACCTAAAGGCCGAGAAATGGATCGCGGTCAATATTACTGTGCGACCGGAGGCGGCTGAGGCTGTTGAATTTGCGCTGAATTCCCTTGATGGACTCGGTACATCGATAAGTTTCCGCAAGATCGGCCAAACCGAGTCGCTGACGGTAACCGGATATTTCCATGAACCGCCGGACTCGCTGGTCCTACAGGACGAACTTCAGTACGCTCTCCGCACTTACGGTTTCGGCATGGATGCGGTCCTAGGTGTAGATAATGCGGAGATACAAGATGCTGATTGGCTTGCTGAATGGAAAAAGCACTGGAAGCCAACCACGATCGGCAGATTCGTGATAGCACCACCTTGGACGGACATAGAAAGAGGTGACAAGATCGTGATCCGCATCGAGCCGAACATGGCATTCGGTACCGGCACACACGAAACGACACAGCTTTGCATTAACGCGATCGACGAGTTTTACCATCCTGGAGACTCGTTTCTCGACGTGGGAACCGGAACGGGCATATTGGCCATCGCGGCGGCACGCTTGTTGAACGACAAGGCGGATTTTCTGGGCATCGACAACGACCCCGATTCGGTCAAGATCGCGATGGAAAATGCCGAAGCGAATGGCGTGGGCTTCATCCAATTTGCACTTGAAACGTTGAAACCTGAATTACGGCCGTTTGATTTCGTTTGTGCGAACCTCACGATCGACGTGATCTTGCCGATGCTCAATAATCTTTTATCCAAAACACGCAAAACATTGGTTATGTCAGGAATTTTGGCTGAACAAGAACCGATGATAGTGGAAGCATTGACCAAACAAAATTTAGAGAATTCTGATATAGATCGTCTGGGCGAGTGGATATCTGTGACAGTTGTAAAAGCGTGATCATCCTCAGGCCTAAACCGGCTTTTTCGTTGGGACCGCGACCGGTATGTCCCCGTCGTCCGTGATCGTTATCGCTGGGAGTCGCGGCTTGAGCTTGAATTTCGGTGCTGCATTTCGAAGTACCGGCGGGAGCTTTGGTGTACTTATTTTCCCTGGCGACAACGGCGCAATCCGTTTCAGGATCGAACCGCCTTTTCCAGCGATCCATAATTTCTCACCTCCACGAAATACCAAAGCTTGAAGTACTTTCGTAGTGATATTCGTTTCCTGTTCCCAAGTCTCTCCGCCATTAGTGGTAACTATCACAGTGCCTTGTTCGCCGACCGCGATCGCTTCATCCG
>CAYTDJ010000447.1:0-2793 GCA_964436265.1 uncultured Chloracidobacterium sp.
CTCGCTCGATCGTATCGGGATCGTTTTTCAGGTAATAGATCTCTTCCTGAAGCCCTAGATTCTCATCCGTCATTTGCTGAACTCGCTGGTTCAGCTCCTGGTGCTGCTGCTGTTCGGTCTGCAATTCCCTGAACGCACGCAGGTTTATCGTTGCCGTTATCGTCAGGACCAGCGTCAATGACGCCGCTACCGGTACCCATCGCGGCATCAACCGCCGCTTCGGCCTAGACACGCGAGCGAGGTCATTTCGCCGAATACGGCGTGCCCTCTCAGATCTTCGTTGTGGAACCTTGGTCAAGTTTCTCACTTAACTACTTCCCTGACTTCCCTTACTTCCTCGACTCGCCAGTCTAACCCAGCAAATAATTTCTTCCGGCTTCAAGCAAAACGTCCACGTCGCCAACACTTTCGCTTTCGGCATAGATGCGAACCATCGGCTCGGTACCCGAGGGCCGCATCAACATCCAGCTGCCGTCGGCGAAAACGAATTTCACGCCGTCGAGCCTGTTTATGTTTTCAATCTGTCGCCCGCCGATCTCGGCCGGCTCTTGTGCGAGCTTTTCTTTCAATCTTGCCGCGACGTCATCGGTCAGCTTTACGCCGATGCGTTTCGATTCGAGCTTGCCGACACGTTTATAAAGATCTTCGAGCTGTTCGCCGATGCTCTTTCCTCTCACGGCCACCGATTCGGCAGCAAGGAGGCAGGCTATCAAACCGTCTTTCTCTGGGTAATGCCCGCGTATCGAAAGGCCCGCGGATTCTTCGCCGCCCAGGATGATCTCGTCTCTGTTTATCAATTCGCCGATGAACTTGAAACCGACCGGCGTTTCGTAAAGCTGCAGTCCGCGGTCTTTCGCGACGCGATCGATCAGGTTTGACGTCGCTACCGAACGTGCAAGCCCGAGTGTCCATCCGCGGCTTTCCGCCAGATAATCGGCAAGCAATGCGACGAGTTTGTTTGGTTCGATGAATGTCCCGTCGCTGTCAATGATCCCAAATCTGTCGCCGTCTCCATCGGTCGCCAGGCCCAGCATCAGGCCTTTTGTCGTGACCGCGTTTCGCAATTCGTCGAGGTGATCTTCGCCCGGTTCGGGCGAACGCCCGCCGAACGTAACGTCTCGCCAATCGTGGATCGTCTCGACCTCGAGTCCGTGATCTCGCAATATCTTGTCAAGATAGCCGCGGCCCGTTCCGTACAGGCAGTCGTAAGCAAATTTGCCTTTGCTCGCCGCGATCGCTTCGAAATTTACTTTCGACTTGAGGTCGCTAAGATAAGCTTCCCTCGGGTCGAACTCTTCGATCGAACCACCATCTGCGTCCGCGGGCTCTTCGTCATTTTCGATTGCCGCCTCGATAAGCCTTGTAACGTCGGGTAGAGCCGGGGCTCCGTCGAAGGTTGAAAATTTAATGCCCTGATACTCCGGCGGATTGTGCGACGCTGTGAAATTTAACGCTCCCGCGGCTTTCACATTGCGTATCGCATGCGAGATAGTCGGCGTCGGCACCGGATGATCGCAGTGCAGTACTCGAAAACCTTTTGCCCGCGCGATCTCGGCCGCAACACTGCCGAATTTTTCGCCCATGAAACGCGTGTCGTTTCCGATGATCAGCGTTTTCCCATGCTCAGGATGATCTTTCAAATATCCGCAAACCGCTTTCGCGACCCGTTCGACGTTTGCGAACGTAAAATCTTCGGCAATGATCGCTCGCCAGCCCGACGTGCCAAATTTGATCTTCATTTCAGAAATCGAACTTAGCTCGTCAAAGAAACATCGCCAAGCCTAAATTGCCTTTCAAAACCGACTGCTTTTCTGTGAACTTTGGAACTGCTTACCCAATTACCCTTGAGGTTGGAAAACGATACCACAAGTGCTTATGATTGTAAAGCACAAAATGAGCACGCACTAACATCCATTATTTCTACATTTAGACGAATGTCGCTAATGTTCAACCTGACCATAGCGCTTAATCCGTTACAAGATTGAACAAACCGATTCGATGATCTAATGGGTATATATTTACTGTATTGGAATCAATTAGTCCTTCATAGTCGACTTTCAACTGAATTGGATTACTTAAGCGGTTCTTTAAGAAGACCTGATATCAATTTTTGATGCGGTCATTCTGACCGATTTTACCGATCCATTCTTGAATCTGTGTGTGCCAAATTGTCTCACATCTTCACACCGAGGCTCGGATGTGCCATTATGGCACACCCACGAAACAAAGAGCCCGTTCCGAGTACGCCTTAAACTACTGAAATCACAGTAGTTAACTGACCGTCAAATGACATCCACTATGGCACGCACCTTGCTTTAACGATAAAGGGTAAAACCGCGTCTATCTTTGAGCAATCATTCAATTTAAGCTTTTTAAGACGCAAACGGCTGGATTCAGCCTGTGGAGATATTATTTTATGACGAGACCGATCAAGCACTTCGAAAAGGGACTAACCTACATTGCGAGCGGAGCGTTCAACGCGATACGTTCGATCAACCAGTTCAAGCCGAATGAATCATTCATTCCGAAATGGTCAGACAAGCCGATCCTGAAATCGTGGCAGAAGTCGAAGCCGACGCTTGGCTTCCCGCGGCAGACCGATTCGCTTTGCCCGAACTGCGTTATCGAGGCGCGTGAAGCGATCATCAACGGCGATCGCGATGTATCGACGCTTATCAATGAAAAGGTCGGTGAGATCAAAGCCCAGATCATCGAGCGTGACGGCCAGGTATGGATGATCAAGGATTGTCCCGAGCACGGCCATTTCGAAGACCTGATGGCGATGGACTCCAA
>CAYTDJ010000448.1:0-2789 GCA_964436265.1 uncultured Chloracidobacterium sp.
GAAGAGTCGAGTCCGTGACCAACACGAGTCACAGGCAACTCCGTTCCCGATCGATTCGACCGAGGTGCCGCAGATATGACAATTTTGGGGAAAGGCGATCGATGCGAGTGAGTTGATGATCGCCTTGACCATGGCCTAAGGATCGGGCGTTATGACCGGTTATTCTTCGTCGAGCAATCCCTGCTCGACCAATTCTTGACAGTCCAGGCAGTATCGTGCCCAAGGTATGGCGGCAAGCCGTTTAGGATTGATCGGCTTTTCACAATTCTGACAATTTCCGTATTCGTCGTCCTCTAGACGAAGAAGAGCCTCATCGACTTCCGTAAGCTGTCGGCTCTCGTTTTCGGAAACGGCAAGCATCACATTCTTCGAATAATTTCGAACCGCAAGATCAACTGGGTCGGGCGTTTCGGAATCGTCGATCGAAAGATCATTCCCCTTAAGTTTTTCGATCAGCAACGTCCGCTCGGATTCGAGACGTTTCTTCAGGTCTTTCAAGTTCAATTTGCTCATTTCTGATAAGGAAACCCTTTTATAATCGAATATCCTCTGTATAGTTGTTCCAACAATACGACACGAGCCATTTCGTGGGTAAAAGTTAGAAACGATAAGGATAGCAAATAATCGGCCTTTCCCCTAATCTCCTCGCTTACACCATTAGCTCCGCCAATGATGAATGTGACCTCTTTCACTCCTCGATCCTGCCAATTTGAGATCAGATCAGAAAGGCCGTGTGACGAGACAGCCTTTCCACCGACATCAAGCAGGACCGCAAAGGTCTTTGGATTCAATATTTCCAGAATTCGTTTGCTTTCGATCTCTTTACTTTCATTGCCGGTCGAGTCCTTCAATTCGGTTATCTCGCACTTAACAAAATGAGAAAGACGCTGCATGTATTCGTCCTGCAGCGCCTTCCAATTGCGATCTTTCGTCTTGCCTATCCAGACAAATTTGAATTTCATCAACTAGATACCATCCGGAAGTTCTACCCTCGTTGCGTCGCGCCACAACCGTTCAAGATCGTAAAATTCACGGGCGTCCTTATCGAATACGTGAAAAATGAAGTCTCCATAGTCAAGCAGGACCCATTCAGCGGCGGAATAGCCTTCGATGCGTACGGGGCTCCTTTTTAGCTGTTTCTTCAACTGTTCCGAGATCTCATCCGCTATCGCCTGCACTTGTCTTTGATTTGAGCCGGAGGCTATTACGAAAAACTCCGTAAAACTCGCGATCTGCCGAAGGTCCAATGCGACCATTTTTTCAGCCTTTTTTTCGCCGGCGCACCGGATAGCAAGCTGCAATTCGGGATCGAGATCTTCGAATTTCGTTCGCTCTCTTGGTATTTCGATCCTCACCGATTCACGGTGCATCGATTTTTCCTGTAGTTCTTCCATCATTTATAAAGTTTGTACTTTTCTATGTATTTTGCAACTTCAACGGGTACGTCACCGCTCCGGTCGAGGACGTCGTCTTCACGAATGTCTTCGCGTATCAAGGTCGCGGAAACATCACGTTCGACAATGTCGGTAAAAAAGATATGTTCGTCTGATTCCACCTCGATCAGATCCGCTATCCTGTCATAGCTCATTCCTCGAATGTCTATGATCCGCTCGCGAACAGATGGCGTTACATGCTCAAGGTCGATCTTGTATCCGGGCCTCGAGACGACTATATGGTTCGTCAGCATCAGTACTCTTTCCCATTCATACCACGTCGTGATGTCCTGCCACGAATCGGCTCCCATCACGAAGTAGATGGTGTTTTCGGGATGTTCGGTCTTTAGCTGTGTCAAGGTATCGAGACTATAGCGTTTTTCACCCGATTCTATTTCCAATAGTGAGACGCGTATTTTCGCTTCGTTCTCGGTTGCAAGGCAGAGCATCGCATAGCGATGGTAGGCGCTTGTTGGCCGAGTGTCCGGTTTGTGCGGCGCGTGAAATGCCGGAATGAACACGAACTCATCAAGGGCAAACAGATCGACCAATTGTTTTGCGATATTAAGATGCCCGCAATGAAGCGGGTCAAAAGTGCCGCCATAGTATGCGATCCGTTTTCCTTCGGAATGTGAGTTCAGATCATTCACGCGGCTGCGTTCACAGGTTTTTCAGTCAACACGTCCAGATGCTTTACAACTTCATACAAGAGCCGGTCCACGCCTTCACGAGTTGCGGATGAGATCGCAAAAAACGGTTTCCCGTCTTTAACGGCCCGCTTCCTCAGATCTTCCAGTCTTTCCGGATCATCCATCACGTCGATCTTCGTTGCAACAACAATTTGCGGACGAGCCGCCAGATCTTCGTTATAGGCCGCAAGTTCACGATTAATTATCTCGTAATCACTCACAGGGTCACGGCCAGAAAAAGAAGAGACATCTACTAAATGAAGCATCAACTTCGTTCGTTCTACATGCCTGAGGAACCGATCTCCCAGACCGGCACCCTCGGATGCCCCTTCGATAAGCCCCGGAATATCTGCAACAACAAATGTCTTGTAGTCGCCCATATCGACAACTCCGAGATTGGGTTCGAGCGTAGTGAAGGGGTAATCCGCGATCTTTGGCCTTGCCGCCGAGATCACACTGATCAACGTCGATTTTCCGGCATTCGGGAAACCTACGAGGCCGACATCGGCGATCAACTTCAATTCCAGCTGCAGCTCTTTTTCCTGACCTGGACGTCCTTGGTAATGAAACTTGGGGGCTCGCCGCGTAGGAGTTGCGAAATGAGCATTACCCCAGCCGCCTTTGCCTCCTTTTGCTGCCAGGAATCGCTGCCCGGGTTCGGTGAAAT
>CAYTDJ010000449.1:0-2788 GCA_964436265.1 uncultured Chloracidobacterium sp.
GTCGTTCGAGAGCAGCAGGTTTTTGTTCGACTGCTCAGCGTCCGTTCCGTGCGCGTTTTCCCGAACGAAGACCTTGCCGTTAAACACAGCTCGCGACTTATCATTAAGAACGCCGCGATAGTTCTGGTGCGATGTACAGTTCGGTACCGTGTGGTCGATGATCGAATGAGTGTCGTGGTGCTGTGTGCCGTTGAGCATATACAGCCCGTCGACCCACGCCTCGCCGCCCTCAGCCGTGAACTTGACCTCGACATCGTGCCGCGAAAGTGCGCCGCCCAGGTTTATGCTCGTAGCGTTGTAAGAACCGCCGCGGTTTACCGTCACTTCGGTCACGCCGTAGTGAAACGCTTCGGCCGATTCCTTTTGCACTCGGTAATGGGTCAGGTTCGCGTTGTCTTCGACGAAGATCTGGATGGCAGTATTAGTAAAGCTTTTCACCTGCGATGCATATTTTTTTACTATTTTAGCTTTGCTTCCGGCCTCCGCGATCACGATGATGTGCGGAAATATCGCCTTTCCGTCCTCGCCCGCAAAGTCGAATTCGATAGGTTCGTCAACGACCGTCTCCTTTGAGATCCGAAGGAGAGCGACATTCGCAAAAGCCACGTTGAGCGCCGTGAAACCGTTTCGTTCGGTCCGGAAACCGATCAGTAGCTCCGTCGGTACGACCTGCCCAACGGCCATCGCCGAATCGTCCACGGACCAATCGATCGCCGCAAGCGGTGCTACGTTCGTATACTTCCAATCCTCATTTCGAACCGTCGGAAGGCCCTGTTCCTGAAATACGCGAAATGCTTCTTCACGGATCGAGCGCAACGCGGTGTCTTGCTCACTGGTGATAAGCTCGTAAAAAGCGGTACCGAAGCTGTTCTCTTTTGCCATTTCTGCAGTCATCAGTTTCCCGCCGCCTTTACCCAGTCGTAGCCCTTCTCTTCAAGCTCAAGCGCCAGTTCCTTGCCGCCTTCCTTTACGATCTTTCCGTTCGCGAGCACATGAACGAAATCCGGCTGAATGTAATTCAGAAGACGCTGATAGTGCGTCACGAGAATGATCGCGTTTTCACTAGAGCGCAGCTTGTTCACACCTTCGGCGACGATGCGGAGAGCATCGATATCAAGGCCCGAATCGGTCTCGTCGAGTATCGCGAGCTTCGGCTCAAGCACCGCCATCTGCAAGATCTCATTCCGTTTTTTCTCGCCGCCCGAAAAACCCTCGTTAACCGAACGCTTGAAGAACTGCGGATCCATTTCGACGACCTTTGCCTTTTCTTTCAGGTAGTCGTTGAATTCGAGCGGGTCAAGTTCTTCCTGCCCGAGATGCTTCATCTTCTCGTTGTATGCGAGACGCAAAAACTGCGAATTTGAAACGCCCGGCACCTCGACCGGATACTGAAACGCCATAAAGACGCCTTCGCGAGCGCGTTCGTCCGGTTCGAGTTCTAGAAGGTTCTTGCCCTCGAACAACACTTCACCCGAGATCACTTCGTACGTCGGATGTCCCGCGAGCACCTTCGACAATGTCGATTTGCCTGAACCATTGGGCCCCATGATCGCGTGCACCTCGCCCTTTTTGACCTGAAGATTCAGGCCCTTCAGTATCTCTTTTCCATCGATGCCTGCATGCAGGTCTTTAACTTCCAATAGCATTTTGCTTTTTCCTTTCTATCCTCTTTTCCATTTCGAGTCCCGGCGTGCCGTACCATTCATCAGCCGTTGTGTCGCGGACCCAAACGTAGCCGTGCTTTTCATACATTTCTTTTGCACCGGGCACGAAATATGTCGTGTACAAAAATATCCGGTCAAGGTCCGTGCCGGCCGCAAATTCGTCGGTTGCGTCGAGCAGCTTGTGGCCGATGCCGCGTCCTTGCGCCTTTGGGCTAACAGCCATGCTGCGAATGTAAAGGCCATCCGGTTCTGTGGTCATCGAAACCGTTCCGACCACTTGGCCGTCGATCTCAGCGACCCACTGCGGCCCTTCGGCAAAACGACCCAAGATCTCATTAGCGTCCGGCGTCACGACTTCAAACGCCTCGGGCGTATAGTTCGAGCGATAAGCCCCGAACGCCTCAAAGAGAACCTTTGATATCGCCTCAGCATCCTCTGCCGTAGCCAACCTGACAATTACTTCCGACGCCATCACTTAACCTGCCGCCGATACTTTCACCGGCTGATACATCTTCGTCAGCCGCGGCGCGTCGTCAAAAAACAATCCTTCGCCGACGGGCTGGATCGCCTTTACGATAAGCTCGCTCCAATCTTTATCGGCGAGTTTCTCAACGACCCATCCGATCAAATATTGCTGAGCGAGGCAGCCGCCAGCGGTCGCGACATTTCCATGTGCAACGAACGGCTTTTCGATCACCTCGACACCGAGACTTTCGAGGGCCGGTTTCGACGTGGGATATGTCGTCGCCGTTTTTCCATCGAGAAATCCTAATTTCGCAAGCATCAACGAACCCGAACAGATCGACCCGATCAACTGACGTTCGGGGTCAAGATCCAGCTTCGAAAGCCATGCTTCGTCCGTTATCCTTTCGCGGGTTCCCGGCCCGCTTACAAAGAGCACCGCATCGGCATCCTTAGCTTCATCGAGACGTCCATGCGTGGCGGTCTCGATGCCGGTAACGGAGATGTGCTTTTCTCGTTCCCCGACGATCTTTACAGACCAATCGTCCACGCGGACGCGATTCAATAGGTCCCACATCAGCCACAGGTCAATGTCGGTAAACCTGTCGAAAATTACGATCGCGATCTTAGACATAGATCTCACCCTTCAAATACTTGACGGC
>CAYTDJ010000450.1:0-2770 GCA_964436265.1 uncultured Chloracidobacterium sp.
ACCTCCCGCGGCTGCCTCATCAACATAAATGTAATATGTGCCTGCGTCCTTGACGGTAAAGAAGAAAGCCTCGGATAACGGATTGGCTGCGCTCCCCGTACTCGCATCGTTTGCTACCAGGATCTGGTTCGGCGTACCGCTTCCGAACAGCCCAAATCCAAGCCGGGCATTGAACTGGACGTTGTCACGTTCCGGATCACTGTTGAGCGACAGAAACACGGTATCGCCAGCGTTCAGTGCGACGCTATAAAAATCAACGTCAGCTGCCGGATTAACACTGCCGCTCATGTGTCCCGATCCTGCCAGAACGTTTGCCGTTCCAACGGTATTGTTCGTTTCTGTCTCGACCGATGGAGCACCAGTTCGGACCGCATAATAGAACACGTAAGGACGGATCTGGGATGTGGTCGAGTTCTGGCGTACCCTGAAATAGTAAGTTCCGGTCGACGGTATGTTGAAGCCAGCGATGGACGATGACGTAGAACCAAACGTACCATCATCGAGGTCGGTTTCGAGCACTGTGGTTCCATCGGAGCCAATAACATCGAGAATGCTGTTGCCGCTGCCGGAACCGTCCCATGACGTCATCAGGGCGGCGTAGACCTTATCACCGGTTACGGCGGAAAACGAAAAGAAGTCAACGTCGGCATTGGGATATACCAAACCCCCGATCCTTCCTTCCGAGCCTGAAAGCGCGTTAGCGGTTCCTGCGGTACCGTTCGGTTCGGTCTCGTCGCCATTATCGTTGCCGGTAGCAGGATGCGCAGGCGATTTCAATGTCCTCGCGTTTCGATCGGCGGTAATTTCCAATTTTTCAAGGCCGATCATCTCCGTTTCACCAGGAACGGCCCGGCTCAGCTCATCAAAGCTTTTAGCATCATTTACAGGGCCATCGTCACCGGATTTCTTTGAGATCTGGGCCTTTGAAATAGGCCCGAGTCCTAAGGACAATACGACAGCTAAAATGCATACCACAACACCCGCTTGAAGGTAGATCCTGCTGGAATACTTCATCTCGATCCTCCTCGTAATTTGAATCAGTAATGGTCCGAATGCCATTGTGCGACGGAATTCGAATTTTCAGTGGACAGAAATTCACCGGGATTTAGCGGCGAATTTGAAAGGCAACAAATAGCTCAAACTCCCTGTGGGTTTGAGAAAAAGTTCGACCAACGTAAATGCTTGTTAACTTATTGAACCCCAGAATCTTAATCGACTTCTTCTATATTATCAAGGATTCCTTGAAACCATTTCGTTGTCGCATCGTCTTCGAAAAGTTCAGGCCTCATCCGTAAACGCTCACACCAGGCTTTCCCCAGAAGCCGTCGCAATATCTGTGTTCGACGACATTTTTATGTCCATGCCGAAGAATTGCGAACTATCATCGAAATGGGAAAGTAAATTGTGATAACTATTATTAGCGGTGCGTTCGGCAGCGCATGTTGTATTGCGGCCTGAGAAATGGATGAATATGCTGCAGGAAGAGCAAATTCGAATTGCGATCGAAAATTACGTCAAGGCATTTGAGACATTAAGTCCGGAAACGGTCGTTGCATGCTATGGGCCTTCGTGTCTGTTCATAAGGCCGGAACGTGTGACGGCTGCTGCGGACAGGGAATCTCAATTGAAGATCGCCGAATATCTGATCGAACACGCAATAGCCAACGATTATCACCGCACGGAGATCGAAGGATTGGACGTCACGATGCGTGGTGACCGATTAGCCGTTGCTACGGCTGAATTCATAAGATACGATTCGGGACAGAAAGAGATCGGACGTTTTGGCGCGGCTTACACGATTCACAAAAACGACGATGGGCGATGGCTAATAGTAGTTGCGATGGCATTTCCTCCGTCTGAAAAATGAGGATCCTTCTAATTGTACTCTCATTCGCTAATGGCCTATTCATGCTTGCAGACGGCATTTATGTGATAGTCAACGGCAAATACATAGGCCCCGAAAATCCGGGTCCCTGGGCCTTGGTCTTTGAATGGCTCGGGGTTAATGTATATCGGCTGGGCCCAATGTTCATTGGCTTCGGAATTGTCTGGCTTGCTTTCGCGTCCGGCTTGCTGTCGGGGAGTTCTTGGGCGTATTACTTGGGGATCGTTATCTCGATCCTTACGCTATGGTATCTGCCCTTCGGCACTTTGCTCTCGATAATAGTGCTTGCGATCGTTATGTTGAATCGATCTGGTTTATGATTTTTGCGGGCACGGTCGCGTATCATTTTTGATGAATAGACTTAGGAAGTACGTAAAGCCATTCTTGATCCTCCTCGCGATCTGGACTGTCGTGGGGCTGATGTTTGCCGGAGCATCGTTCCTCTCTGCGATGACCGAAAACCGGCAGCAGGGCACCGCGGCAGTGCTTTTGATGAGTCTTTTAAGGTCGTATGTATGGGGCATTTTTTCGCCGGTGATATATATCGTCGCAAAGCGTTTCCCGGTCACGGTACGGACAAACCGATACAAGAACATTGGAATTAATGCCGTCACAGGTCTCGCTGTCTCGGCCGTTTATGCCGGCGGTCTTGTCGCTTTTGCATGGTCGATGGTGTCTGAACCTTCCCCGCAATCCGCAACTTATGCCGTGATACTTCAACGGTGGTCGGTTTCGGCGATATACACTTTGTTTTCGTTGTACACGCCCACATTTTTCTCGATACTTGCGATACTCATTCTCAGAGACTATCGGAACGAAGAGGCTAAGAATGTCTCGCTTCAGGCTGAGCTCTCGAATGCACAGCTCAATGCACTGAAGATGCAG
>CAYTDJ010000451.1:0-2752 GCA_964436265.1 uncultured Chloracidobacterium sp.
TTACGTTGTGTTCCGAGACTTTCGGGGCATTTTTCGGCGTTTCGTGCGGTATGTAGTTTGCGTATATTCCGTTGATCCCGTTAATAACAACTGAAAAGGCGAGATGAAAAATGTGCAGGTTTATCGGCTATGTAGGCAATGAGATACTTCTTGCGGAAATATTGTCGCGGCCCGAGAATTCACTGATCCGGCAAAGTTACAAAGCCAAGGAGCGTCCCGAACCGCTTAACGGAGACGGATTTGGCCTGGGATGGTATGTGCCGGAGATCACGGACACACCGTGCGTATTTACCTCGATAACGCCGGCCTGGAGCAACCGAAATCTTCTGGACCTGATCGAACACACAAGATCGGGGTGTTTTTTCGCGCACGTGCGCGCCGCCTCGCCCGGAATGCGAGTCTCTGAGGTCAATTGCCACCCGTTCCAGTATGGCCGTTTCTTGTGGATGCATAACGGTTCGATCGAGGGATTTGACCGTATCAAACGCCGCTTGCGCCACTCGCTGCCCGATGAAATATACGAGTCGATAAACGGAACGACCGATTCGGAGCACGCTTTCGCCGTCTTCCTTAACTTGCTTGATCAAGAGACAAAAGAGCCCAACGCGTCTGAACTGTCCGACGGCTTGGTAAAAACGATCTGGCAGCTTGAGGGATGGGCGGCAGACGCCGGGATAACAAAGCCTTCGATCTACAATTTCGCGGTCACGGACGGCAAAAATATCGCCGCCATCCGATACATTTCCGATCCCGAGAGAGTCCCGATCTCGCTATACGTTTCAAAGCGCGGAAAATGCGATTCATTTCACGGCGAATGGGAAACAATGACCGATTGCTTTGCCGAGACCAACGGGATCGTGATCTCGTCCGAACGCCTGACCGACCAGATAGGCGGCTGGACAGAGGTCGCCCCAAATCGCGTAGTGACCATCGACTCCGACCTCAACGTCGACGTCCGCCTTGTGACCGAATTCTGAGCGTCCCTGGAGGGGCCGTATTCAATAGCGTCGGGTCACACCCGACGTTCAAGATGGCACACAATCAAAGGTTCCTTTTGCCAAAATTACGCACATTGTACGGGCAAAAAGATTACCGTTTTGCGCAAAAACGCGGCCGTTTTTTACGCGGCCGCAAGTCTTTTGACCAGTGGAGAAGAGAGAAACTCAGGCCAGCAACTTTTATAGCGAATAACTAATAACTAATAACTGATAGTTGATATCTGACAATTAATGACCTCGTCCTGATGATCTGCACAGCCGATCTTCGCTGCAACAAATCCTTCAAATCTCAATTCTCATATCTCATCTCTCACCAGTCACTTGTCACTGATTCATCAGCATCATCTTGCCGTCGGGCATCCTTACCGTCAACGGAGCGGGCTCGTAAACATACAGCGGCCGCGAATCTTTCTGTTCGAGTTTCTTTGCCATTTCGTTACCAAAACGGCGTGAGGTATTCACATAACGGCCGTCCGAGATCATGTTGTATCGCGACGTTATCCGGCGAACGTATTCCTGCGTCTCGCGGTACGGAGGCACGCGCCAGCCGTATTTCATCACGGCTCCTTCACCTGCGTTATAGCCGGCAAGCGCAAGGACCACGTCCTGGTTAAACGTATCGAGCAGCCACCGCATGTACTTAACACCGGCGTCGATGTTCTGCTTCGGGTCGTAGATCGACGTGACGCCGAACCGGCGTGCCGTCGCGGGCATCAGCTGCATCAGGCCGCTTGCTCCTTTAGGCGAAGTCGCACGGATCTTGAACGTCGATTCCTGGTGCATCTGCGAATAGATCAGTAGCGGATCTATGCTGTAGCGTCGGCTCGATTCGACGATGTACGAATCGTGAAGCGGATTGCCCGTCGTAAAGCCTTTCAAATGGGTGCTCGAGCCCATCGAAAGCTTGGTCGAGGGCAAATTAACCGCGCCCTCTCGCGATGCGAGCCCGTCGGCAACACCGGCTGTCGGACGCGACTGAGCTGTTTTCTGAACCAGCTTGTCTTCGACGACGACCTGATACTTTGTGCCTCTTTTCCCTTTCTTTACAACGGTTTGCATCGGCGGAGGCGGCGGCACATAAACCTGAACGCCCTGCGATCGGTCGAAATTATCGAACGTCCGCGGTTGGTTTTGTCCGGATGCGACCGCACCGAGTATTAGAACTGAAAAGATGGCGAGGCTGGCCTGTTTCATTGTGAAAGGTAGGAATTTCCTGGGGTGAGCTGACCGGCAATACCTTATTTATTAAAGGCTTGATCGATGTAGGATTTCAAGAGTTTGTTACTTGTTTGTCGCTGTTAGTCACAGCGGAGTGTCAGAATAACACGCTAAATTGTGGTTTGTAAACCGCTTTTCGCCTCGGGGTGCATAAATCGGTCAAATTGAGTTATCTTTAGTCGATGCTCTACGTGTCGCAGATGATCGGGATGCCGATCCACGACAGCCGCAATGAGAGATTTGCGGTGATAAAGGACGTCGTCGTTCGATACGGCAGCGAGGATTATCCGCCGGTCGTCGGCCTCGTCGCGCGGTTTCGACGCCGTGATTTTTTCGTGTCCGGCCGAAATATTGCGGGTTTCGACGAAAAAGGAGCACGGCTAAGCTCTGCAAAGCTTGACCTTACGCCGTTCGTACGCCGTGAGGGCGAGGTCCTGCTCGGCAAGGACGTACTTGATAACCAGCTTATCGACGTAGATGGAAAGCGTGTCGTTCGTGTTAACGATGTCCAGCTTATCGACACCGGTGACCGCTGG
>CAYTDJ010000452.1:0-2750 GCA_964436265.1 uncultured Chloracidobacterium sp.
ACAACCTTTAGGACTCGATAAATTTCACTCTTGGCGGCGGGCGAGGAGATACGGTCGTACTCGATAACAACAAAGAAGAAAAAGCTGACTATCTCGGAATGGTAGCCGTGAAGTCAAAACGACGTGCCGTGATCCTGGTAGCATCGGGAATCGACACGTTCAGTAAGACAAATTACAGCGAGATCCGAAGGATCATTCAGGAGGCCGGAATCCCGCTTTACATAATAAGTACGGGAAACTTGTTCTATAAGCGTTATGAACCGTATCTTGGCCCGACGGATAGCCTTACAGGCGTACCAGGCCGTCTGACGTTTCTGCAGGCTACCAATACGATGAACACCTTTGCCAAAGAATCTGGCGGGATGCACTTTCAGATGACATTTGAGAGTGAGATACCAGCGTATCTCGAATCGATCAATGGACTTCTTCGCAGCCAGTACAATCTTGCTTACGATCTCGTAAAGAAACACGAGCCGGGCAAGAAGTACAAATTGGAAGTGAAAGTTGACGTGGATGGTGACGGTGTTACGGATGAAAAGACCTATGTTGTGCAGCATCGGCCTTTTGTTCTCGGGCCTCCGCTCCCGGGTAAGGACAAGAAGAAAAGCTAGCAAAAGGCGGCTTCGGCCGCTATTTTGTTTTGGAGTTTTCCCAAATTGATTGAATACGCCGTATTGGACTGTTAATCTATTGGTTTCGTGTTTTGATGAGCAGACGCATCATAGAAAGCTATAAAAAGAAACTCGGGAGCGAGGAAGGCTGGGTCGTGAAACACGGTTCACAGTTGAGGATCGCCCTTTGCTATCCGAACACGCATGGGATCGGTATGGCCAACCTCGGGCTTCATACGATGTATGAGCTCTTTAACAACATTCCCGAGGTTTATTGCGAGCGTGTCTTTCTCCCTGACCCGGACGAACTAAAGGAATACGAAAAGTCGCGCACGCCGCTCCTTTCGCTTGAAACTCAAACACCAGTCCGAGACTTTAACGTCGTCGCTTTTTCGATCTCATTCGAGACCGACTATCTGAATATGGCCCGAATGCTTCAGCTTTCGGGCATTCCGGTTTGGTCAAAGGAACGCAATCACTTTCATCCCATGGTTATCATGGGCGGAGCGGCATCATTCTTAAACCCGGAGCCGATCGCGGATTTTACGGACGTGATTGCAGTCGGCGAAGGCGAGATCCTGGCTTACCAACTTGTCGATGCGATCCTGGAAAATGAGACGAAGCAGGACATCTTGCTTTCACTTGCTAGTATCGGACGAGGATTTTACGTCCCGTCATTCTACGATGTGATCTACAACGAAGACGGCACCGTCTTCGACTACATGCCTAATCAGGAAGGCGTGCCGCGCCGCGTTGGCCGCGCACTTGCGGCAGTAAATCCAAAGGAAGGAACGCTTCGCCGTGCAATAAAACGCGGCGAAAAAGATCTGGCGGATTTTCTAATTAACCAAGACACCTTTTGCCCGTCAACGTCCGTTTGGTCCCCAAAGGCGGAAATGGGCGACCGATTGTTGGTTGAGATCTCCCGAGGCTGTTCTCAAGGCTGCCGTTTCTGTTGGGCCGGATACAACTACTATCCTCCGCGGGTCGTTCCCGCAAGAGACATTCTCGCTAAAGCAGCCGAATGGCGCTCCAAAACAAATAAGATCGGCCTCGTGTCGACAGCTGTCTGCGATCATCCGGAGATCTCCACGATCCTCCGGGAATTAAGGGCAATGGACTATCGGATCTCTGTTTCTTCCCTCCGGTTAGATCAGATCTCCGATGAACTTCTGGACGCACTTGTTGAATCGAGGGACCAGCAGATCGCCGTCGCTCCTGAAACCGGATCAGACAGGCTTCGTAGAGTGATCAACAAGAATCTGACCAACGATGAGATCGTCGATATTTGCGGTGCGGTTTTTGACCGCGGAATGCTTACGATCAAACTCTACATGATGGTCGGATTACCCACAGAAACTCAAGAAGATCTCGATGAGATGTTTGTACTCGTTGAGCGTATCAAGGATCGTATGCTGGAAGCCGGCAAGCGATTCGGGCGTGCGGGAAAGATCATCCCATCTCTGAATGGTTTTGTGCCAAAGCCAAATACTCCGCTTCAATGGGACGCGATATGTGACGAACGGGAGCTAAAAAAGCGGATCAAGTATGTCTGCAAAGGCCTAAGCAAGATACCGAACGTGGACGTTCGATTCATGTCTGCACGGATCGCGCATGAACAGGCATTGTTCTCTTCCGGCGACCGTACCGTTTCGAAGGTGATCGATGCTGCCGCCCGGTTGAACGGAGACCTCGACAAGGCCATGCAGATCACGGGTATTGACGCCGCACCGCACACCTCGCGCGATCGCAGCTACGACGAGTTCCTTCCCTGGTCGATCGTCGATTCAGGACTCTCGTTCGAGTTCCTAAAGACCGAACATGAAAAAGCACGAGAAGCTCTCTCAAGCTTGCCGTGCCCTGCTGTTGAGAAATGTACTACCTGCGGTGTTTGTCCGACTACGTGGTTGGCAGATGCTCCGCAGTCGCTAATACAGATACAACCCGCAAAAGTGCGGGCCGCTCTCGCGACCTGATCACTGCTTCATCAAATAGCCCTGCGGCGCCGCTGTATATTCAAAATTGTAATTGTAGCGATAGATACCGAATGGCAAAACGTCGACCTTTTTTTGGTATGAGACATAGGCCTGAATATAGTTGGGCATAGGCTTGATCTCAATAACGGCGTCCTGAGGCACA
>CAYTDJ010000453.1:0-2727 GCA_964436265.1 uncultured Chloracidobacterium sp.
CTTTGAATCGAAACGCTTCCATTTCATTCCTGCGTCTTCGGAGATAAAGATGCCGCCGTCGTTTTCAAGCGCGCTTGAGAGAATTATCGTATCGGTATTGTTCGGGTCTATCAATATCGATGTAAAGTTCCCAAGGGGAAGATTTCCGCCACGGCGGTTCCAAGTACGGCCGCCATCACGGCTAAGATAAAACGCCTGGATAGTAGCTACATAAAGATAATTCGGACGTTTTGGGTCGCTGACGATCGCATTGACCGGAATGCCGTCCGGCGACGCGTTCACCTTTGCCCAAGTCTTGCCATCATCGCTGGAAACTACGACACCGGACCGAGCCGTTCCCGCCCAAATCGTTCCGGGCACGAGCGAAGACGTGTGTATCGAAAAGACATTTTCGTCAATGCCGTTTCCAAATGAGAGTTTTTCCCATCCCTTCGTCAGGTCGTATGTGCGGTAAAGGCCATTGTTCGTTCCCGCAAGAATGCCCGATTTGTCATCACCAGTGAAAGACAACACCTTGATCGTCTCGGTGATCGACGGAATTAGTTTTGGCCCCACAGCCGCGGCGTTCGCAGGCGACGTTGTCGGTTTTGCCGAAGCAGTCGTTTTTACGGTCACAGCGGGCTTCTTCACTGCCCCTTTTGCGGGTGCTTTGGCGGGTGTTTTTGCCGGACCCTTTACGGGACGCTTTACAGGTGCCTTTGCGGCTGAAACGACCGCCCAGTTCACTCCACGGTCGATCGACTTGTAAAGCCCCTTGTTAGTTCCGAGATAGATCAGGTTCGGATTAACGCGGTCCTGTAGAACAGTGAACGGTTGATCCTGATTTATATTGAGACCCTTGGCCTGTGTCCAGGTGCGCCCGCCATTCTCGCTGAGGAAGAAGAAGCCGCCGCTAGACGATGTATTCATCGTGGTCGCGTAGAGCCGGTCGGGCTGTTCGACGTCGGCAACGATCGAATAGGTGAATCGACTGGTAAAGCTATCGTTGGTCGGTACGAAATTGCGGCCGCCGTCATTTGAAACAAGTACACCGTAATTGTTTGTGCCGATGAAGACCCGATTCGGAGCATCCGGATGAACTGCGATCGAATTGATCTCGACATTGCGTCCGGTTGTGAGCGACCACGATTTTCCGCCGTTCGTACTCATCCAAAATCCTTCCGTAGTGCCTGCATAAATAGTACCGGGAATGGAAGGATGCTGGACTATGTCTCGCGTTCGGCGAGACTGGCCGGGAATTCCTTGGATCTTTTTCCAATTTTCGCCGCCGTTGAACGATTCGTAGATGCCGCTGCATGCCGAAGCAATGACGTGATTGTTGTCGGTGTTGTTGATGGTGATCGCGAAGATATCAGAATCGTCGATCATTCCGGCCTTGATCAGCCGCCAGCTTTTTCCATTGTCGATCGACTTGTAGGGCCGCCAGCTCGTGCCGGCATAGATAATGCTTTGATTCTTTGGATCGACGGCCATCGAGTTTATATCAACGGGCGACGTACCTGATTCGACCTTGCTCCAATCCTCACCCGAGTCCTTTGAAACAAAGATGCCATTCTTTGAGCCGACATAAATGATATTCGGGTCAACCTTCGATTGCGTCATCGCGTGGATCGCTTCGTTCTTTAACTCTTTCTTTTCGTCCCATGTTCGGCCGCCGTCGGTCGATTTGAAGAAGCCGCCGGGAAGCTTGCCGCGATGGCCGGAAGCATAGATCACATTGGAATCGCGGCTATCAACGAAGAGTTGGTCAAGGGTCAGCATCGTCTTATCGAAGCTTGCGAGGAGCCGCCAAGTCTTGCCTGCGTCGGTCGAAACATGTATTTGGCCGTCCATCGTGCCGATGTATAGCTTGTTCTTGTCGCGGGGATCGATCGCCACAGACCGGACATCACCGCCGTTCGGCCCGAGAACCTGCCACACTGCTTTACTTGACGCGTCAGAAAAGGTGTTTCCGCCGTCAAATGCCGCAGCAGGAACTCGCAGGAAAGAGAAAAGCAAAAATGCCGTAAGTGCAAAACTAAGATAGGTGCGGAATGTCTTCATAATGCTTTGGTAAAACCGGCAAGCGCCGTGCGGATCGGACCGTATTGGTTCAGATGGCAAAACGGACCACTTTGTTTGCAATCAATCGGTGTTTAGAGAGCCGATCGGGTCGAGGAGATTCGGTCTTCGATAAGCGAAACGATACTTTATCTATTCTACAAAAATTCGTTGTTAATGCAATACATTAAGCGGATCGAAAAAAGGCCCGCATTTCTGCGGGCCTTTTTGATGTTCGTATCCTTTCGGATAAGAAGCGGTTACGGGTTCGGGTTATCGGCACCCGGCGGTATACGGTAGAGCTTGGTCTTGACCGTTCCATCCGGTGACGCACCGCCGTTCACAAGCGTGACGCGGCTGCGATCGAACTTACGGAAGTTGATGTGGTTCGTGATGAGTTTTTCACGAGCCGCGATCTCCTTGTCCGTACCGTAATTGATGATGTATCCCTGATTATTCGGGTTGTTCGACATTTCAGCGAAGAAGATGTCGAGACGTCCGCGAATATCGTCGTTCGGCAATTTGCCGAATTCATCGACGAGGACCGCATCCGGTTTCGGTGCGACCGGCGATGTTTCACTTGCCGAATTAGGACATCCGCATCCAGCCGGAAGTCCGCCAAGCTCAACAGTCGCTGTCACGTTCGAGCCAGCCATTTCGCGGTTCGTACGAACCGTGATGCTCGGC
>CAYTDJ010000454.1:0-2726 GCA_964436265.1 uncultured Chloracidobacterium sp.
AAATGGTCATTGAACATCAATGCCAATTCACCCGTCGTCATTCCATGGCGCGTCGGAATCTCAAACTGGCCGACGAAGTATTTGAACTCGTGTTCGGTTATATTGCCTTCGACCGCAAGGCCGCCGATCGGGTTCGGACGGTCGCACACGACGACGCGTTTGCCATACTTTTTCGCAGCACGCATACAGTTTGCCATCGTGTAAACGAACGTATAAATGCGGCAGCCCACGTCCTGCAGATCGAATACGATAGTGTCCACATTTTCGAGCATCTTCTCGGTCGGCTCGCGCGTTTCGCTGTAAAGCGAATAGATCGGAATACCGGTCCGCGAATCGATAGTGTGATCGGTCTCGATCATGTTGTCCTGCACATCGCCGCGGATGCCGTGCTGTGGGCCGAAGAGCGTGGTTAGATCTAGGTCGGGATGCTCGCTGAAGATGTCGGCGACGTGACGCAGATCCGGAAAGACCGACGCCTGATTACAGACCAGGCCGATGCGTTGGCCGCTCAATGACGCGAACTTGTCGTTTACCAGAACTTCGATACCGGGACGGATTCTTTTCGTGGTCATAACTCAAAAAAATCAGGCGGGGGCAAACCCGCCTTTGATAGATCTAATATTGATGTCACACTCCCTAACGGCCGTGTTTCTGCTGATTTACTTTGCGTCGACGACGGGAGCATCCGGTGCATTCTTGCCGACGGAGGCGATTCCGTTTTCCATCGACTTGACGGTCTTATACATTTCGCTCTTGCCGACCACCTCGCCGTTCGAAGCCTTAAGTACAAAATACGCCTCGCCGTTCTTAGCGGTCTTTCGTTCGAACCGGGCATCGTTGGCCGCGTTCTTCTTTACCGAGGCGATGCCTCCCTCTGCTCCCTTGCGCGTATCATAGGATTCGCTTGAAAGTATGACCTGTCCGTTCGACGCTTTCAGATTAAAGCTGAATTTTCCGCTCTTTCCGGTTTTGATCTCAAATTTTCCTGCCATTAGTTTATACCTTCCTTGTATTCAATTTGGTCTGCATTTACGAGGGATCAAAGTACTGCTTACGACATTAAGATTAGCATAGCGATCGGCCCTATTCGAGCGTATCGCCTGCCGACATTACGTGCGGCTGCAACTTATTTTGATTGATGATGCGGGCACAGCCGTTCCAGCGAAGAATGGCCTCTTCGTTTCCCGCGGAACTCATCGCTTCTGCGCGTTCGAACCACTCCATTGCCTGGACAAAAAGCTCGTAAGCTTGCAGGCCGCCTTTGGCAAGCGTCGCCTTAGCACGGCGTTCATAAACGATGCCTGTGTAATAAGCACGCTGGTATTCGTCCTTCAGTTTGGCAACGTACTCATTTATGTGTGTGTCGCCGATCGCATAATCCTTTCCGAAACGATCGCTCATCGCAAGCACGAGATTCTTTATCGCGTCCTGATTCTCAGGCTCGACAGAAAGAATGTCGAGATAGATGCTCTCAGCCGCTCCGGGTTCATTGAGCAGACGGTAACGATTGGCCTTTTCAAGTGCCGCCGGAACCGCGTCGTGCGATATTGGTTTTAGTTCGAACATGATCGTTTATGTCCCTCCGTTTTCGGATGCGGCGAACGCCTTTTCGTTTCGGTACCAGTTTACGAATCCCATGATGAGGCCGAACAACGTGCCGTGCAGCAGAAACGTGACCCATGTTCGCGTCGCTGTAAAATACTCGCCTATCGATTGGCCTTCGTCTCTCAGCAGAAAAATCCCGATTATCTGCATCACGACTGCAAACGGACCGCCCATGATAAGTATGCCGTCGATCAGCAAAAACCGACCGATCCCGCGTTTGCGCTTCTCTGCCCAGATCTCTTTTATAAAACTCATTTCTTTCTGAACAACTTTACCAGTTTCTTCAGCGGGTCGTAATGCTCATCGACCACGCGTTCTTTCAGCGGGATGATCGCATTATCGGTAATTGTAATATGTTCGGGGCAAACCTTCGTACAGCATTTCGTTATGTTGCAATAACCAATGCCGAACATGTCCTTAAGATCTTCAGTACGGTTTTCCGTATCAAGCGGGTGCATTTCCAAGGCGGCGGTGTAAACAAGAAACCGCGGACCGATGAACTCCTCGTGTTTGTTATGGTCGCGAAGGACGTGGCAAACGTCCTGGCAAAGGTAGCATTCGATGCACTTGCGAAATTCCTGAACGCGGTCGATGTCCGATTGCTGCATTCGCCACGTTCCGTCCTCGGCGTCGGGCTTTCGCGGATTGAACTTCTTGATACGCTTCTTTACTTCGTAGTTCCACGAAACGTCGCTGATCAGGTCCTTGATCGGCGGGAAGGCACGCATCGGTTCGATCGTTACCGTCTGTGAAAGATCGATCGTGTCGAGCCGCGTCATGCACATCAGCTTCGGCATACCGTTTATTTCCGCTGAACACGAACCGCACTTGCCGGCTTTGCAGTTCCAACGGCAAGCAAGGTCCGGTGCGGATTCGGCCTGGATCTGATGCACGGCGTCGAGCACGACCATCCCTTCCGACACCTCGGTCTGGTAATCGACCATCTCACCGCCGTCTCGCCCGCCTCGTCGTATGCTGAATGTTGCCTTCATAAATTAGCCACGAATTATACGAATTTCACGAATAAGATTTGTGTAATTCGTGAAATTCGTGGCAAACCCTCTTCATCCCATTTCTTCGATCACTGCCTTTAGTTCCGCAGGCATTTCCGGGATCGGCAC
>CAYTDJ010000455.1:0-2721 GCA_964436265.1 uncultured Chloracidobacterium sp.
CACAGATCTCGCCAGGGGCGATCCTCGAGACCCGCGAATTGTTAAGCCTGCAAGAGTTTCGAACTGCCCTGTCCAACGCGGGTGTGAGATAATCGAACACGTTTAGACCCAACTTTCGGAGTAGAAAGATGAAACGTTTGCTTTCTTTTGTACTTTTGCTAAATCTGTTTGGTTCCTATTTGGGGGCTCAAAAAGGCACATTTGGAGATATCAAGCAATTACAGGGACCTCAGAATCCGCGGCTCGGATTCGTTATTCACGGCGGTGCCGGGGTGATCACTAAAGGCTCGCTCACGCCTGAAAAAGAAAAAGAATTCCGAGCCAAATTGGAGGAAGCTGTCCTTGCCGGATATAAGGCTTTGCAGGCCGGGAAAACAAGCGTTGACGCGGTCGAGATCGCGATCCGCATCATGGAAGATTCGCCGCTTTTTAATGCCGGTAAGGGCGCGGTATTCACGCACGACGGAAAAAATGAGCTGGACGCATCGATCATGGATGGCAAGACATTGGGTGCGGGTTCGGTCGCCGGACTTCGAAGGGTGAAAAACCCGATCACTTTGGCACGCGCCGTAATGGAAAAAAGCGAGCATGTGATGATGATCGGCGAGGGCGCGGAGAAATTTGCTGCCGAACAGAAGATCGAGCTTGTCGATCCGAAATACTTCTGGACGCAGCATCGGTGGGACGCTTTACAGCAGATCCTCAAGGAAGAAAACGAAAAGAAGGAAAAGGCAAAAGGTCAAAAGGAAAGAGCGAAGATCGATGGAGATGAATCCTCAGTAAGCAGTCAGCGGTCTGAAGTTGAAAAGCCGTCGAACAGGTTTGGTACAGTTGGCGCGGTCGCACTCGACAAGAACGGTGATCTCGCGGCAGGTACATCGACCGGCGGAATGACCAACAAGAAATACGGGCGCGTTGGTGATGCGCCGATCATCGGTGCGGGAACCTATGCAAACGACCAAACTTGTGCAGTTTCCGCAACTGGATGGGGAGAATACTTCATCAGGCTCGGCGTAGCCCGCGACATTTCCTCGCAAATGGAGTATCGGGCCATGCCGATACAGCAGGCTGCAGACCTTGTCATCAAACAAAAATTGCAGAAATTAGGCGGTGACGGCGGCGTGATCGCGATCGATAAATTTGGAAATATTGGCATTTCGTTCAATTCCGAGGGGATGTACCGTGCCTATATAAACGCGGATGGTAAACCGGTTGTAGAGATCTATTGAGTATGCTTTCTGCAGAAATAATCGCCGTCGGGTCGGAATTGCTTACTCCGCTGCGTACAGATACAAACAGTCTTTGGCTGACGGAGAAGCTTAATGACATTGGTATTGAAGTTAAGCTCAAAACCATTGTCGGTGACGATGAGGCCAGGCTCGAGGAGGCGATACGCGACGCGTTGAAGCGCTCTGAAATAGTCATAACGACTGGTGGACTCGGGCCGACCGAAGACGACATTACGCGTCAAGTTTCGGCTAAGGCAGTCGAACGGGACCTCATCTATCACGACGAACTTGAGGCCGATCTTCGTGAGCGTTTCCGACGATGGGGCAGGGATATGCCGGAGATCAACAAACGCCAGGCATTCGTGATAGATGGGGCCGAGGTGCTGCCTAATCCAAACGGATCTGCGGTCGGTATGTTTCTGCCGCTTGACGGGAAGTGTCTTGCAGTATTTCCCGGCCCGCCCCGCGAAATGCGGCCGATGTTTGAGAATTTCGTGTTCCCTAAACTCAGAGAGATGGCCGGCGATGTTCTTGTCAAACGCCGCGTTCTGAGAGTCTCAGGAATGGGTGAGTCAGCTGTTGACGAGATCATTGCTCCAATTTACAAGTTGCACGCGAACGTCCAGACGTCAATACTTTTTAGCCGGGTCGAGATCGAAATCCACTTGAGTGCCAGAACCGCTTCGATCGTTGAGGCCGATGCGGTTCTTGCCGAGCTAACGGAAAAGATCTCGTCGGCTCTCGGGCCCGCGGTATTTGCGACAAACGGCGAGACCATGGAAGAGGTGGTCGGGTCGCTATTGAGATCTCGCGGAAAGACGGTTTCCGTCGCGGAAAGCTGTACCGGCGGGATGATAGGAATGCGGTTGACCGAGATTTCCGGATCGTCCGCCTATTTCATCGAAGGATCCGTTGTTTACTCAAACGAATCGAAGATACGAACATTAAACGTTTCCGAACAGACCCTAGATGATCACGGGGCGGTAAGCGCCGAGACGGCAGAGGAAATGGCAAAGGGAATGAGAGAACGATCTGGCAGCGACTATGCGATCTCTGTGACCGGAATTGCCGGGCCGGAAGGCGGAACCGAGGAAAAGCCCGTCGGTACGGTGTTCATCGGCTATTCTGATCCGAATCGGACAAGATCTATGAAATTCGTCTTTCCCGGCGACCGCGAATTGATCCGGTGGCGCTCTAGCCAGGCGGCCTTAGACTATCTCCGCCGCCAAATACTCAAAGAAACCTCTAATTGACGTCCAAAATGCTTGCATTTTCAGGCGTTAAGGTTGAAAATCACAGGAGCGCATCGTCGGCCGCACCTGGCCGAACAATTTTGAAACTTTGCAGCCTCAAGCTCGTGAAAGTTACCTGTTACGGGTCCTTTCCCCTTTTTCGCAAAAGCGTGTCGAGACCAAACCTATGAGAAATCCTGTATTCGTAAGAATCACATCATTCGTCCTTTTCGTGTGTCTTCTAGCGCCTACCGCATCAT
>CAYTDJ010000456.1:0-2719 GCA_964436265.1 uncultured Chloracidobacterium sp.
CCACCTGCGAATAGCGCGGTTCGTCTGGCCCCACTAGCGGGATCGTTAGGCCAAAAAAGTAAACAACTACAATAACGACGACTGCGATGACCCAAAATGTGGGCGAGTTGAACCAATGATCACTTTTGGCGTTCTTTGTCATTTATCGCTTGATGACTGAAAATGATAAGTATTGCTGAAAAAGCATTTAGGTTCAAACAATGGCAGAGAAACCGAAACTCAGGGCAGCAGCGATAGGTGTTGGCAGCCTCGGTCGCCATCATGCCCGGAATTATGCCGAATTGGCACGCGAAGGGCGGGTTGATTTCGTAGGCGTGTGTGATGCGAACACGGAAACCGCTGCTCGGATAGCTGCGGATAATGGATGTGAAGGGTTCACGGATTGGAATGAGATCCTGAATCGGGTCGATCTGGTTTCCATCGCGACACCGACGGAGACGCATTGCGAGATCGCGTGTGCGTTTCTCGAGAAAGGTATTCATACGCTCGTCGAAAAGCCGATAGCGATGACATTGGACGAAGCGGACCGAATGATAGCCGCCGCTGAAAAGTCAGGTGCTAAGTTGATGGTGGGACAACTTGAGCGGTTTAATCCGGCGATGGTCGCCCTAAGGCCGCATGTTACTCAGCCTCTCTATTTCGAGATCCATCGGGTTTCTCCATTCCCTAATCGGTCGCTGGATGTTGATGTCGTTCTCGATGTGATGATCCATGATCTCGATGCGGTTCAGTGGCTTGTCGGCGAAGATGTCGGAGTTTCGGCGATAAATGCCGTCGGCATTCCGGTCATTTCAGATAAGGTCGATGCAGCGAATGCGCGAATTGAATTCGAGAACGGAGCAGTCGCAAATATAACTGCATCCCGTATCGGTACGGAAAAAATAAGAAAGACGAGGTTTTATCAAACGAATGCCTATGTCGTCCTTGATTATGCGACTAAATTCGCATCGCTGACATCGTTGAATCCTGAAGCATCACATCCGCTCTTGGGTATCTCTATAAACCGCCTTGAGATCAATGATGCAGAACCGCTCAGAGCTGAAATAACCGCATTCTTAGATGCGATCGAACATAATACTGTGCCGCCGGTTACAGGGCACGACGGTCGCCGGGCATTGGCATTAGCGGTAGGAGTTCTTGAAAAGATCGAAGCCCATGTAAGGCGATTAAATGTGAGCAAGCAACTTTGATCTGAAGGCTGGATGTGTTCTGGGTCGAGCCGGAAAACGAACTAGGCCGAACAAACGACTCGTTTGAACGGCCCATCATTTGGCTAATAGAGGCGTAGACTATGCTCCCGCTTCTTTTGCTTGTTCAGCCATCTGCTCGTTGATCGACTTCATCCATTCACGTGTCCTCTCGAGTCGTTCTTTTCCACCCGGCGAATTGTAGATCAGCTTCTCGAGGTTTTTGAATGCATCGGGCATTTCCCATTTGGTCCTTAACTCTTCGATGAACGGTTCGATCTTTGCAAAAACACCGATCTGTTCACCGGTCGTCTCATGAAACATATCGGCATCGATCGCACCATGTCGAACAAACGTGGCCGCCATGTCCCAATAGGAAAGTACCATTCGGAGATAACCACCGACTTCCGGGTCCATCATGGTTTTCTCGATGTCTTCGGCGCTCTGAGGATTAAAGGTGAACATCCAGTTGCGAGCCTTCCGCATCGTCTCTTCTCGCCGCAGGTCATATAGCTGCATTATCAATTCCGCCGAACGAGCGGCAGATTTTTCTTTACCCATAAAAATGAACCCTCCAGTGTATTAGTACGAGTGAGAAGTGTATTTTTATATCCTGCCCGTGTCAACTGATTTACGCTTGGGTAACATATAAACGGATGAACAAAGAGATCTCACAATTCCTTAGCGAACGAATAGCTGCAAATGATTTCCCATCAGCGGTTTACCTCGTTGCCGAGAAAGGCGAGATCGTTTATCAGGACGCGCTGGGCTACGCCGTCGTAGAGCCCGAACTCATTCCTGCAAGGCTCGACACGATATATGACCTAGCGAGTTTGACCAAGCCGCTTGTCATGGGACTGTTAACCGCCCAACAGCTAGAGGATGGCAAACTGGAGTTGGGATCGAAGATCGGCGAAGAACATATTGTGTTCAGGAACTCTGCTATTGCCGAGTTGACCTTGCAGGAACTGGCCACTCACACTTCCGGGTTGCCTGCATGGAGGCCGTTTTATCTGCTTGCCCGATCAGCATCACCAGTTGACCTCGGTACAATGATCCGGATGTTGGAGATCAGAAAGCCGGGTACAGTTGTGGAGTACAGCGACCTGAACTTCATTGCCTTATCGATCTTGATCGAAGATGGTCGGCCGGACCTTGAATTTGAGCTCGGAGTTGCGAATGAGCTGGGTCTGAATCGTACGTGCTTCAATCCGCTTCAAAAAGGATTTGAACGAATTGAGATCGCCGCCAGTGAACTAGGAAACGAATACGAGAAACAAACCTGTGTCGAGCAAGGCTATCTTCAACCACCAGCTACCGCGGGCGAGACTGACTGGAGTCTAGTATTCCGTGATCATCAGATCTGGGGTGACGTCCATGACGGGAACGCATATTTCATGGGCGGCGTCGCGGGACATGCGGGGTTATTCTCTAACGCTCCCGAAGTCTTCAAGATCGCTCTTCAGTTCCTTCCTCAACACTCCCAAATATTGAAGGCGGATACATGCGAATTGTTTCGCACCAATTTCACT
>CAYTDJ010000457.1:0-2681 GCA_964436265.1 uncultured Chloracidobacterium sp.
AGGGCGGCGGCTGCGGCGGCAATAATCAGGGAGGAACCTCTGGTTCGATCCAGTCTGGCGGCGGAGGCCAGGGCGGAAGCCAGCAAGGACAAACGGCCGGTCAATTGAGCAATAACAAGTTTGACAAGCTGATCATCGAGATCGAGAAGATCCTCGGTCTCCGTTCCATGACGGAAAGCAGCGTAGGAAGCGGGCAAGGCGGCATGGGTGGCCAGGGCGGTGGAGTGTCGCAACAGCAGACCGAAGCGGCGCGTACGAACCGATTTGTTACGCAGATACCGGGACGCAACATTCTCGCGATCCGTGCGACCAAGGAAGAGCACGAATTGATCGACCAGATCATAAGCCGTGCTGATCGGCCGCCGTTCCAGGTCGTCATCAAGGGCCTCGTTTATACAGCGAATCAGGATCGCCTGCGTGACATAGGCGTACAGACGACGATCACCGGCGGAACCGCCGATAATCGTTCGAACGGCGGCATTTTTGGCGACACGATTGGCGCCGGAACGCTTTTCGATTTCTCGACGATCCTCGGCACGTTTGATTTCAATGTGCAGGCGACCGCGTTTCAGCAGAACGGCGTCATCTCGGTAAAGTCTCGTCCGTTTGCGACGGTCATTGACGGACTTTGCACCACGCTCGATGTTGGACGTCAACTTCCGATCGTCATTGACAGCACTCTCGGCGGACAGGGCGACGTGGTGTTCGTAAATGCGGCAAACAACCTCGCGGTCACGCCTTACGTAATTGATGACGATAAGGGAGATCCCGTTGCGGTCACGCTCGAACTCCGGCTTACTGCTAATGATATCGATTCATCCGTGACGGCCCGCGGTGTTCCGGCGATCAGTGCCCGTTCGATACAGACGCAGCTTTTGCTTGGCGAAGACAAGACAGCGATCCTCGGCGGTTTCACGGTCGATTCGGACAGTCGAACCGTTCGCAAGACGCCAGGCCTGGGTGACATCCCGATCATCGGCGAATTGTTCAAGCGAAGGATCCGGGACACGCGTGTCAATCGGCTATATTTTGCGATCTCGGTCGATGTCATTCCCTATCCGGATGCGATCCGGCCGGTTGACGTTCCCGGAGCGACTACCGATCCGCCGACAATTACGCCGGAAATGAAGCTAAGGAGCGATAAAGCGGAGCCAAAACAGGTCCCGACGCCAAAAAAAGATCCTAATGATAACAATTGACGTAAGATTTCGGAAAAATCCGCAATTTAAAGCGTCATAGTATAAATAATCAGTTTTTGCGGTTCTATGCAGTACGACGAGACCGATGATATAAAGTTTTCGCGTTATTCGGCCGAAAAGTCGGATCTTAAGTGGGAAACAAGGCGGACACAGAGCGGAGCATTTCGGCTGGACGGTACGCGTTCAAACCCGAACCTCTCATTGGCGGTTCAGGCGCCCGAGCGTAAATACAGCGTCGAATCTTCGCTGCCCTATTCGCATTACCTCAATAAAGAATCTTCTTCGCGTTACCAGGCGATCGTGCTGAACGCGACTCCGGGAAACTACGACTCGGCGCATTTCGAGGTCGGGCTCGTGCAGGTAAAGAATCCCGATCATCGCAACGGCGTCGTACACGCGCTCCGCGTATCACCGTTCAACATAGATTTCATACCGCTTGACGAGGCCTTTTTCGAGTACATGCATTCGCACATTTACAGCGAGCGAACGCAGTACATGGTGCTCGAACAGCAGCATAAGAAGCAGTCGCAAAAAACAAAGAACTGGGGCGAGGGCGAGACCCATCTTTCTATCGAAGAGGCTCTGTCCGCCCAGGCGGCGTCCGACGCGGATTTCATCAACGAAGCCGAAGAATGGATCGACCTCACGAACACAGAAGAATACGAAAAGAACATCCGCCGCAGTGAGGCTGAACTGACCACACAGGAGTTCATCCGTCTGATACTGATGGAATTCTTGCGTTCGGGTTCATCCGATATGCATATCGAGGCGGGCCAGCCGACAGGACGCATTCGCTTTCGCTATGACAGCGAGATGTTCGTTCGCTGGGACAACATTCCGTTCATCAAGATCCGACAGATCGCGATGGGCATGGCCGAGATATCCGGCAAAGACGCCACGCAGATGAAGTTCAAGGATATCGACTCCACCGTCAAAGTGCGGACCACCCGCGACGGCCGCGTGGTCGATATAGAGCTTCGTTTCGTTTCCCAGCCCACGCTCTATGCACCGTCCATCGTGCTGCGGTCACAGTTGAAGCCGATCCGCGATATAAATGCGGTCGGATTCCTGCCTCAGCAGATCGAAGACCTGCGTGCGGCCTACTCTCAAAAACGCGGGATCTTGATCGTGACCGGTGCGACAGGTTCGGGAAAGACGAACACGCTGGAGAGCATTTATGCGCAGCTCGAAGAGACGGACCAGTTCAAGATCATCGAGATCGGCGAACCGATAGAGATCCGTTCCCTGCGGCGAACGCAGATGAGTCTCAGGCCAAACACGCCGTTCACCTGGTGGGACGCGTTTTATTCATGCTTGCGAGCCGACCCGGACATCATCGGTATCGGTGAGCTGCGGTCCGCCGAACACGCGTCGGTTGCGATAAACGCGGCGTTGACCGGCCACCTCGTGCTCTCTACGTTTCACGCGGCGAATGTCGAAGACACGCTTTCGCGTTTCTTCCAGCTTGGGCTTCCTCGTGAG
>CAYTDJ010000458.1:0-2681 GCA_964436265.1 uncultured Chloracidobacterium sp.
AACCGGTGAAATATTGAGTGTTTGCCGAAATCCATGGCTATCGGGGCCCATACCAAAATCAAAAGTGCTCTGAAAGGGCAAGCTGATAAGTGATGAGACCGGATTTGATAACTTCTTGGCCAACGCCGCCGGATCTTCCTGTTGGGTCTGCTGATCGGGAGCCACTGATGAAGACGCGGCGGGCTTCGGTTTGTTTTCCCGCACGAATACAGCCGAAGCATACTTCTTCATTCCATCGCGGGTGTAAAAGTTCTTATATTCGTTGTCTTCTTCCTTCTTTGCTTCGCTGCCGGATTTGTTTGAGACTGCTGACTTTTCGTCTTTGGACTCTGCGTTCTGCTGACCAAAAATGGCTGGTGTCATCAATGCAGCTGACATAGCAAAAATAATTAATGCCCGAGAGATGATCGTACACATGGTCCTCTGTACTCCTTTTATTGAATGAACTAACTGCCCTGATAAATAATCATTCGATAAGAGAGCAACCGTAACTGTCAGAAATTACAGGTTTACAGGTGGGCCGCGATATGCAGTTCGAGTCGTGGAAGATTCGATCGATCCGTTAGTAGAAAAGACGTCGCGGCAGGGAGAAGTCTGCGTGACTTCTTCCGGCCGCGATAATCAGGCCACTGTGGCTCCCGCTTTCAGATCCACTTCAACCGCTTGGATTTGGTTTACCGAATAGCCTCCAAAACTGGCAGATGACCTTCGCCCCTCAATATAGCCTCCGTTGGATAGTAGAGACGCAGCGCCATAAAGAACGGCCCGTCCGGCGCGGGAAGCCAATTTGCTTCTTTATCCGCTCCCGGCGACTCGTGTTGAATGTACAGCGTTATTCCGCCGTCCTCATCGCGTATTAGATCAGGCAGCATCGGCGAATTGATCAAGTACCTGTTGAGCGGATTGGCCACGAGCAGGCTTTCAGGCAGCTTATACATCGTCAGCGACCAAAATGCGTACACCGGCGACACATGCCCCGGCTTAAACCTTAGCGTATAAGAGCGATCGCCGGCGTTGAGCGGTTGTCCATCCGAATCAAATGTATACGTCGGGTAAATCGCCTCTTCCTTTGAATTGCCATAAATGCCCAGGATCGATGCGGCCATTCGGTACAGGTAATTGTTATTCAAATGCTCACGTGTTCCGAAGATGTCGCCCGAGGTCACCTTGCCCGTATCCAATTGCGTTGTTTTGAAATTCTCATATTCTTGAAGCCCATCTGACATTCCATCAAGCATTGCCCGATGGATAGCCGGCGAAAGACTGTTCGTGTCGAGTGTCTTTCCGGGCCCTACTCCGATCCTGGCAAACCTCTCCATTAGGTCCTTTTCCGATGGCACGGTAGGAGTGAATTGCAGGACAAAGTTCAGAATATTGAAGAACTCGACCGAAGACCTCTGTTCCGCGGGCGTGAGCGGCTTCATAAAGTCGATGGCCGGCGCAGCTTTGCGCGATTCGCCCATAAATTCCGAGAGCGGTCGTGCCTTGTAACCCGCTTGTACCTTCTTCACATTTTCGAGATCATTGGGGTCGAACAGCTGGGTTCGAAAAGCACCCAGCACAAGTTCGGTCTCCGCACGGATAATCTTCTTGATCCCCGCAGGAGCTTCTCCGTTCCAATTAGGCCCTGCAATGAGGAAGTTCCCGCCGTCGTTGCCCGTGGTCCGAGTGCCGATATATTCAAAGTTGTGCGTGTAGGCGTCGATCAACTGCACGCTGAAATAGCGGTTCTCTTCAATTTCGGGAATCGTGAGAACGATCGGCTCGACGCGCAGATCCATTCCTATAAAGGAATATGGTGTGTCCGAGTTGGGCGTTTGCACGGCCTTGTCTTCGGGAGTATAAACACGTGGAACATTGCGGATCTCGTTCCAATGGGCTTTGAATTCCGGACCCGTCTCATCGACAAAATATGCGTACTCAATGCGGTAATTGTCCACCATCGGAAAACCGTAGACAAAGGCTTCTTTGGCGATGGCACGAACCTCCTCAAGACTGATCTCCGGTGCCAGTTTCGCTCCGCTTGCAGTATTGTAAGGATTGGCGTTAGTCGATTCTGTAGTCATTTCTTTTTCTCCCTAGGTAAGCATCGGACGGGTGTTTGCATTACACCCCCTACGAGGAGAATAGAAAAGTGGCAGTTGATGGGTAACTGTTATTTTATACAGGTGACAAGGAACCGGGCATCGATACGTTTCGGCCTTAGCTGGTCATTCTTTCGTCGGAGAACCAAGAAATCGACTGAGAATGAACGATCAATTTGATCGGAAACCCTGCGCATCGATACTTGAAAGGGAAAAATCCTAGTTGGTGTTCAATGGCACCGAAGCTTCGATCTTGGTGCCTGCGTCAGGCACGGATTCGATCGTTATTGTGCCGTTCACTGCCCGGATGCGTTCCTGCATGCTGATCAATCCGAGTGAATCCTTTGACCTCACGCTTTCTGCGTCAAATCCGGATCCGTTATCGGAGACCAAAAGCGAAATGACGCCGTCATCAGCCCTTAAGGCGACGTTCGTCAAACTGGCCCCGCTGTGTTTGACGACATTCTGCAGCGCCTCCTGTCCGATACGATAAAGACATAGGGAAATGTCGCTCGGCACGGAATGAGATACGTTAGAGGCCTCAAATCCTATTTTTACACCATGGCTATCATCATCACCGACGAATGCATCAACTGC
>CAYTDJ010000459.1:0-2675 GCA_964436265.1 uncultured Chloracidobacterium sp.
AAAGATCCCGATCCTTGCTCCGGCCCAATCTTCAATTCCTGTGAGCCTCAGGGATCGGTAACCGATAATGCCTGCACAGAGAAGCGGTGCCGCCTGAACGTCACTCATTTCAGCGTGCAGCGGGTATACGAAATCAGCCGCCGCCGTCATGTACTCGGCAAACCCGCCGTTTCGGATCCATCCGGTAAATTCCGCGACTTCGCAGAGATTTTCTCGACCGGCAAGACAGAACCTGCATTTGCCGCATGTACTATGCAGCCATGCAACCCCGACACGGTCCCCGACACTAAACCCCTCGACGTCGCCGCCGGTTTCTTCGACGGTCCCAACGACCTGGTGTCCCGGGATCACTGGCGAAAGTCTCTGCGCAAGGTCGCCTTCGACAAGATGAAGATCGGTCCTGCAGATCCCGCACGCACTGACCTTGATCAGAACTTCGCCCGACTGCGGAACCGGGCGTTCGATCTCCGTAAAGACAAGCGGCCGAGTCTCTATCGGAGCAGACTTGTAGAGCAAACAGGCTTTCATCGGCTACGAGCAGTGTTAACTTGGATCGCCCCTAAATGTCAACGGGGACTGTGAACTTATTCGCGGCGATGACGCATTTCCCTACGGTTTTCGAACAACGTTTTTCAGTTCGATCGCCCGATGACCAATAAATGCGGGATCGCGAACGGTGCGAACTAATACTAAGCACAAGGCACAGGGATTGCGCTTATAAATGGTGGAAGTCTCCCGCCTTCACATTGTTTTACGAGGAGTTTTGATCAAATGAACGCGACAAAGCCAGCTCTGGAAACCAAAGGCACTGAAACAGCTGTCGTGCCGCCAAAAGATGTCGCGGCAGCGCCTGAAAAGTTTCCGCCAATGTTTGTCGAGGCTGAAAAGCTGCTTGATAAGATGGCCGAGATGACATTCGAGACCGCAAGCAAGGCCTATGACTTTTTCCGCCTCCGCGGAGGAGAATGGGGCAAAGAACTTGATGATTGGTTCATGGCCGAACGGGAGGTTCTCAGGCCCGTCCCTGTCGAGATCAAAGAAGTCGACAACAAGTTTATTGTTAGTGCTGCGGTTCCCGGCTTTAAGCCGGAAGAGATCGAGGTTAGCGTAAAGGACAACCTACTTATCCTTAGCGGAGAAACCAAGGCAAGCGAAGAAAAGAAGGACGAGAACATCATCGTCAAGGAATGGAAGAGCAATCGGTTCTTGCGACAGTTCACGCTCCCTTCAAATATCGACGCAAATAATGTTCAGGCTCACCTGAACAACGGAATGCTCGAATTGACAATGCCTAAGGCCGCAGAAGAAAGCGCTAAGAAGATCGCCGTTACTGCAGATTAGGCCGAATTTAAGAGTTTTAACCAGGGGAAACGCTCATGGGTAGGTCAAAAGGTCCCGGATCGCAGATCGGTTCGGGGCCTTTTCCACCTCCGCCGGGCTAAACCAAAATGGACAAAACTGTATATAGTTTGAGACTTTTATTCGTCGGTGTCGTCTTGATGATCGCCCCGGCAATGATAAATGCACAGCCGTTGAACAAGGCTGAGCTACTTAGCGCGGAGCAGCGGCTAACGGAACTCGGATACTGGCTCTTAAAGGCTGACGGCATTGCTGATGCTTCCACACGCCATGCCGTGACCGCCTTTCAAAAAGTTTCAGGGCGTAAACGTACAGGCACTCTAAGCCGGGCCGATCTTGAAGTTCTGAATACGGCTGCGCCGCCTGATCCCAGGTTTCTGTCAGATAAACCCCACATCGAGATCGACATCACGCGACAGGTGCTATTTCTCTTTGGTGAAAACGGAACGGTCAGGAAGATACTTCCGATCTCCAGCGGTAACGAGAAAAGGTACTTCGATCAGGGCAAATGGCAGGTCGCGCACACTCCCCGCGGGAATTTTCGTATTGTGAGTAAGATCAACGGTGTCCGGCATGCACCTCTCGGGACGCTTTACTATCCATTGTATTTCTATGGCGGCGTCGCTATCCACGGCAGCGACTCGGTACCCGCATTTCCCGCAAGCCACGGCTGCGTTCGCATACCGCGATTTGCCGACAGGGAATTCAACCGGATGGTGCCGCTGGGCACTCCTGTCATCGTATACGACTGATCGAAGAAGTAACGGTTCCTAAACATCCCGCGAGATTTTTCACAGACCGACTGGATCGATCGCCAGCCCAAAGTCCCTAAGTTAACTATTTACAGCAAATTCAGCCGCATCCTGGACGGCATAGTAATTGCCCTTTTTGATGGTTGGATCGATTTCTGTGATCAATTCGAGAATTTCAAGAAAATTGTAAGGAGGTAGGGCAATGAAAGTCACAAAGATAATGACAAAGGACCCGGCGGCCTGCACCCCGGAAATGAGTTTGCGAGAGGTCGCTCATTTGATGGTCGAACATGACTGCGGGGCAATACCTGTCGTCGAGAATTTCGAAACGATGAAACCCGTTGGTATCATTACCGACCGAGACATCGTAGTGAACACGGTAGCGGTGGGAAAGGATCCGTTGATGATGACCGCGGCGGAGATAATGTCGTTCCCGCCTGAATTCGTAACGACCGATGCGACGGTCGGCGAATGTCTAAAGCTGATGGAAAAGGACATGATCCGTCGAATGCTTGTGGTAAATGAAGAGAACTCCCTTGCCGGAATTGTCGCCCAGGCAGATGT
>CAYTDJ010000460.1:0-2630 GCA_964436265.1 uncultured Chloracidobacterium sp.
AATTTCTTCGAACATGGGATAACGATACTTGTTATCACGATGATTGTCAAGAGGACAGTTGAATTATTTTTAATTGTTGGCCGGATATTTCGATATTTCTCTTTTTGTCCTGTATTGGGCCGTTTTGTCGTCTTTTGGTTTGCGGCGACGGAAATGGTCCGGTTCCGCGAAAAAAATGCACTTATCTGGAGAGGTCAAATTAATATGCCGCCAATTTACATACATACGGACAATAGCGATCCGAAAGAAAAGCTCTATGAAGCAAAACTTGCGGGCGAAAAGGCTGACGTGCTGGAGAAGAAAATGCAGGAGATAGTCGTAAAGGTCATCGAGAAAGATCCGACTTTTACGACCAACAAGATCAAGAATCCCAAGGGCTACACGATCAGACTTAAGGTGTCGAAGCTTGTAAAGGAAGGACGCGAAACAAAGTGCAGCCTTTCGGGCGAGATACTCGAATATCCGAAGATCACTTATTCGAAACTAGGTGCCGGAAGCAAGATGCTGAGCACGGGTATGACCGGAAGCGCTTCGGCGACAGGAAGTTTCGCGGCCCTCGACTGTGTAGAAGCGATAACCGAAAGCCTCGTAAAGAAAAGCCTACCGATAATGCGGGCTGACATGGCGAGCAACCGCTGAACTAGGCTGTACTTTGATCAGGATTGCCGCTTCGAAAAAAATTGCTATAATTTTTCGAAGCGGCAGTTATGGACATCAGAAAAGCATTCTTGATCTTCGCGGGCACGGTCTTTGTAGGGCTGGGCGTGATCGGGATGTTTTTACCGCTTGTGCCGACAACCGTTTTCTTGCTCCTTGCTGCGTATTTCTATTCACGAAGCTCTGAAAGGTTTCATACCTGGCTTCTGAATAACCGCTGGTGCGGTGCCTATATCAAGAATTACAAAGACGGCCGCGGGATGACCTCCCGTTCAAAGGCCAGCACGATCCTGATCCTTTGGGCATCGATCGGCGTGAGCATCTGGTTCGTGGCTGGGAAGTTTTGGGTCACGTTAATGCTTCTCGCGATCGCGATCGGCGTTACCGTTCACCTTCTCTGGTTGAAGACCTACCGTCCCGAAGCGGAATCGCAGGAACTTTCTTCGGCCGCGGACGAAACCGTCTGATCTATCCGACCATCACCGTCGTCATCGAGATCGATCCGCCGTCAAAACCCTCTACAGGAAAACTTACTTCATCCTCGTCGGCCTGCAGTGCGAGTATGTAAAGCAGCGGCAAGTAATGATCAGGCGTCGGGGCCGAGAGGAGTGCATCCTTTCCTAACGTCTCATATTCGATCAAGGGTGCATGATCTCTCGAACGCATTAGCTCACGAGCATTTTGTTCGAATCGCAATGCCCAATCGAACGGTTCGCGGCTTTGATCGCCCCACGCATAGGTGTGCAGATTGTGGACAATACTTCCGCTTCCTACGACGAGAACCCCTTCGTTTCGTAGAGGCGCGAGTAGCTTCGCGGTATCATAATGCCAGGACGCCGGTTTCGTTTCGTCGATCGACAGCTGAACAACAGGCACGTCAGCCTCCGGAAAGACGTGACAAAGCACTGACCAAGTTCCGTGATCGAGTCCCCAGTGGCTCTCGTCCATTGCGACACTGCCGCCAAAAAGTCCGTTCACTCTTTCGGCCAATTCGGGAGAGCCCGAAGCAGGATATTCAAATTCGAAAAGCTCGCGCGGAAACCCGCCGAAATCGTGGATCGTCCGCGGCTGCTCCATTGCTGTTACTGCCAGCGCAGGTATGTACCAATGGGCTGAAATGCATAAGACGGCTTTTGGCTTGGGCATCGCCTCGCCGATCGACCGCCATGAACGGGTGTAAACATTATCCGTGAGCGCATTCATCGGATTTCCGTGGCCAAAGAAGATCGCCGGCATCGTCTCGTTCATTTCTTAGCTTCCCGGTTAACGTTCATTAGTTCTCTGATCCGTTTTAACAGTTGCGGCAATAAACCTGTGGTCTTGATAATAGATCCGGAAGCAAATTTTGACGCGAAGCCGCGAAAGGTTTCGACCGCGGTAGACGTATACGGCATCCACCAGGCGTCCGGCAATAGAGCTAGGCGGTTTGTGTGGATGTGTTGCGGCTGGACGAGTTCCATCAACCCTTCGAGGCCGTGCGTACGTCCGCGGCCGCTGTTCTTGAACCCGCCCCATGGTGTTTGCCCGATCCCATGGGTGTAAAGGACTTCATTGATGCAGACGGAGCCAGCTTCGATCTGTTCGGCAACACGTCTTCCTTTCGCGTAGTCGCGGGTCCAAACACTTGCGGTCAGGCCGAATTCAGAGTCGTTGGCAAGACGGATCGCTTCTTCTTCGGTTTTGAACGTCGCGATCGGAAGAGTTGGGCCAAAGGTTTCTTCCTGCATCGGACGCATATCGTTCGTTGCACCGGAAATGACAGTCGGTTCGTAGAATAGGTTAACGCCTGTTCGGGCTTCGCCCTCATTGCGGACGAGGACGTCCGCGTTCCGCTTGCCGCCGGTCTCTATCTTTGCTCCGGCTTCGCGAAACGCATTGACGTGATCCTCGACTATCTTTATCTGCCGCTCGGAAGACATCGGGCCCATCGAAACATCGGCGGCATTGCCCCGACCGAGTTTGATCTGTTTGGT
>CAYTDJ010000461.1:0-2620 GCA_964436265.1 uncultured Chloracidobacterium sp.
ATTTCTTTTTTTTTTGACCCATGGGCCTTGTCTGAAGACCTCTCCGCAATGTTTCGTTGACTATATCTTTGAACGATCTTTCAGGCTCTACTTCCTGGGCTTTTTTTAAACCGAATGCCACATCATCGTCAATTGTCAGCGTTGTCCTCATGATAGCTCAATTCTACATCGACACCACAAGATAGGCAACATCAAGACATCAACTCAATGATGTCTTGATGTCGATGCTACCCGCGATGTTGCATCGCCTTGAATTCGTCCCTACCAAACACACGGTCCAGCCACAGGTTCGTTAGCTTCTCTTGAATACTGTTCGCTTTGAGGCGATCGTTGAGATTCTTGAAATCAACGAAATCGAGATGCTGGTCCTGGTTAAAGCAAGAAAAGACGAAAAACTCTTCGCCTGTGTGCGGGTTAACATGCCGCTGCAGACACTGTGCGCAGACCTCTTTCATCATGCATTGCATGGGCGAGTTGATAGAACCGATCGCGACGTGGTCCTCTTTCAAAAACGGTTTCAGCGTCGAGTGCCGCGCTTCGCGGACGCCGTTCATCATACGGTCGCTGCCGATAGCGATGATGCGGTCAACGGTCGAAAGATCGACCGCTTTCGGCCCGAGTTTGCCTTCGGCGTACGCGATCATCGCCTGCACTATGTTGCCGCGGAAATGCGCGTCCTGCGGCCTTTGCGGGACGATCTCATCACCGAAATCCGTTGCCCAAACGACCTCGTCCGTCGCGTTCTCGATCTCTTCACGCTTGAAAAGGTCGGCACCGTTCTTGTAACCGGCAAAGTAGATGACCTTGTTCTGCTTTTCCCGCAAGGCCTTTGCGATGGAGAACAAGACAGCATTGCCCAATCCACCGCCCGCGAGAAGAACGGTCTCGCTTTCCGGGATCTCCGTCGGCGTTCCGGTCGGTCCCATTACGAGGACTTCTTCGCCTTCTTTCAGCAGTGAGCACAGCCGTGACGATGTTCCCATTTCCAAAACGATCATCGAAAGCAGCCCTTGTTCTTCATCGACCCATGCTCCGGTCAACGCAAGGCCTTCCATTAGCAGTCGGGTTCCGTCAACGACCGGTGCCGACGTCTCAAAATTCTGCAGCCTATAGAACTGGCCGGGCTCGAATTTGCGAGCCTGCAGTGGTGCTTTTACAACAACATCTACGATGGTTGGCGTCAGCCGTTCAACCCTTACAACGTAAGCGCGAAGTTGTTCGTCGAGCGTCGCTTCCAGTTTGTCAAAGATCTCGTCGCGTATCTCTTGCGGCAGCGATCCTTGTCTGGCAATGTCGTCCGCAAAAAGCTCAACAACTTTCGTATAGCCGTGCTTTGCCGAGGCCATCGCCTTTACGACGTTTCCCGCGTATCTCGGATGGTTATCGCCGTAGTAAGAAATGAACCTGCCATCATTTTCGTACGAAGTGAAAAAACCGACCTCGTTCTTCTCGGCGGGAACAGCATGAAACTTTCCGTCGCCGTTTTTTGTCAATCGGTACGGCTGAAAGAACTGCCGCCATTCGTCAAGTTGAAACGTCCCCGGCTTTTCCTTTTCATAAATGACGTTTGGCGAGGTTCCCGCTGCAACACATACGGTTCGTGCGGGAAACTCGTGAAGCTCGCCGGTATTCTCGAATTTGCCTGTTTCGGCAACATAATTCAGCCGTTCGAATTTAATAGCCTTCACGGCGTTGAATTCATCGGGCACGGCTTCCGCCGGGTTCATGCATTCTACAAAGTTGATGCCTTCCTCAAGCGCCTTCTGAACTTCCTCGTGGTTCAAACGGTACGCCGGCGAATCCTGTAAGCGTTTTCGATAAACAAGCGACACACCGCCCCACGACTGAACGAGCGGGACAAAGTTCGGCTCCTCGCCCGCGGCCGCGGCACGAGCACGCTCTGCTCGGATCGCACGTCCATGTTCGAGGAACTCGCGGATGACCACGAGTTCTTCAGGATCGAACTGTTTCATCACGTGCGTTTCGCCAAACTCCGCAACGACGTCTTCATACTTATGCAGCATCTTTTCGACCTGCACCGGATAATAGGCGAATATCTCGGTAGCGGTGTCGATACCTGTCAAACCGCCGCCGATAACAACGGCCGGGAGGCGAACCTGAAGATTTGAAAGCGTATCTTTCTTGAATGCACCGGTAAGCTGAAGCGCCATCAGGAAATCAGAAGCTTGCCGGATGCCGCGGATCAAATTGTTCTTCATTGGAACGATCGTCGGGCGGCCTGCACCGGTCGCTATCGCAATGTGGTCAAATCCGAACTCCCACGCGTCTTCGATCGTCAAGGTTCCGCCAAATCTTACGCCGCCGTAGGCACGAAATCGCTTTCTGCGAGAAAGCATCAGCTGAACCATCGTTAAGAAGTTCTTATCCCAGCGAACGGTTATCCCATATTCCGAAACGCCGCCGAAACCTGAGAGAATTCGCGCGTCGAGATCCTCCGTGATCTCGTTAATGTCTTTGATCGGCTTGGGGCACGCTCTGCCGTAATGGCCCGTCCACTCCGCCGGCAGCGGTTCTATCTTCAGGCCGTCGACGCCGATCACTCCAAACCCCTCGTTCAAAAGATATTGAGAGAGCGTGTATCCAGCCGGGCCGAGCCCGA
>CAYTDJ010000462.1:0-2618 GCA_964436265.1 uncultured Chloracidobacterium sp.
AGGAACACTCAGCGTATAGCCGGCTAGTTTACCGTTTTCATAAGCACCGAGCGTAAAGCCGCCTGCATTTCGTGTAACAACAAAATGGCGGACAGGTGAAAGTTCGACCTCCGGGAGTTCGAAAACTTCGCGCTGAAGCTCAACACACTCCGCCAGTTCGTCTAATGTGACGCATTCGCGTATTTGAATCTCTGGTTCCACTGTTACGATTAGGATATCAGGTCTGGCCTGCTGACACTTTCGCAATTTGAGCAAAATGTGTCAAATCCGCTGTATACACCAGTAATTCGCTGCTTTTCTTTGGCGGATGTCGATCTTACGAGCCGCATTTCTTGGTCCTGATCACCGGCCGCTTTTTAGAAAAGTATTAACTTTTTTATTATCTTTCTGTTATTATCTTCTAGTCTGAGCTCCCGCTCCGTCCGTTTTTCCTCGCACCCCTGATGACCACAAAGAATAGCCTCGAACATTCCGGCAATTTGTCTAAGCACCCGTTCGCGGAATTGCTCGTCGAGATCGTGCACGCAAAATTCAGCGGCTCACTGAGAATTTCTAACTCGAACGACAGGGCGATCGTTTACTTTCGCGGCGGCGAAGTCATCTACGCGGTCTCGAATTCCAAGGCTCTGCGCCTTTTCAACCTGCTGCTTAGAAAGAAGTTGATCGACACCAAAGTGATCGCAAGTCATTCTAATTTCGCCAATGATCTTGAGTTCTCGGCCGCATTGATTTCCAATGGAGTTTTGTCACGAGAACAGGTCGAAGAGGTCCAAAAAAGCCAGATCGAAGAGATCGTGATCGATATTTTGACATGGCCCGCCGGAGAATGGGTATTCAGTCCGCTCGTCCGTGTACGTGACGAGATGTCGTTTCCGATAGACCTACACCGGATCCTTATCGATTACGCTCGATGCGCAAGTTCACAACATGTACTCGATCGTTTCAAAAGTGTTCAGGAAAGTTTCTCTAAGGTCGCTGGAAGCGACCATCACATCCCTCTGCAGCAGCACGAAGTGGACATACTGCGTAATTTCGATAAGGGTTCGATGACGATCGAGGAACTCCGTAAATTGACCCCAATGCCCGAATCAGGATTGCTTCAGGCTCTCTATGTGCTCTGGCTCGGCGGGCTGTTGAACCGTCGCGATTGGAATGTAGCATTCTCCCCTACCAAGATCGGCGAGATCCTGACTGCAAGAATAGCTCGTGCCAAAGGCGCGGCTGATGTTGACGCCCCGATCGCAACTAGAGTCGATGAACCTACCGTTCAAGAGCAAGATTCCGCACCCGAGCCCGAACCGGTTAAGCTCCCCGAAACCACTCTTTCCTTGGAGGAGTACCTCACACAGATCGAATCCGCCGAGACGCATTACGATGCACTTGGAATTCCGGCCGACTCGGATCCCACTCGTATTAAGCACGCCTACTTCTCGCTAGCGAAGCAGTTCCACCCGGATCGCCATCATCGCGAATCCGCTGAGATTCTCCGGCGTATTCAGTCGGCTTTTACATTGCTCGCATCGGCACATGAGACGCTGAAATCTTCAGAGTCCCGTGAAGCGTACGATGCGAGGATGAAGAAAGAGATCGACGCTCGAGAAAAACGCCGTGCCGCCGGCCAACCCGATTCGGCAAGTCCGCTTGATAGGAAGGCGGAACAGGGACTTGAGAGTTTCGAAGAAGGCCTTAATATGCTAAACGATGAGGAGTACGACGCTGCAGTTGCTTACCTAGGCAGAGCGGTCCATTACAGCCCTCAGAACGCACTTTTCCAGGCGTATTTTGGTGTCGCACTTTATAAGTCGGACGAGAAGAATCGCCATAAGGCTGAGTCGGCGATGCAAACAGCCGTAAAGCTCGACCCGAAGAATGCAAAGATAAGAATGATCCTTGTCGATTTTCTGATCGAGCAAAAAATGATGAAGCGCGCCGAGGGCGAACTCAAGCGTTTCCTCGAGCTTGTTCCAAACAATAAAGAAGCCTCCTCATTGCTTGCAAAGGTCAGGGGATAAGTCTTCCAATATCTGTCCCTTCTTGACCGCTACCCGCTTTTCCCCGAAACTATGCAAATGCAGGATCCGGGTCATGCAAGAGCTGTGTTCGAAGAAAAGCTGCTTGAACTCTCAAACAAGATCGACGAGTTCGAAGGATATTCCCACGCCCATGGACTCAGGATCGCCGAAATTGCCGATCTCATTGCGGGCAGCTATGGAATGGCATCTCACGACCGGTTCATACTTCAGCAGGCGGCACTCGTCCACGACATCGGCGAAATGGCAATGGACCGTGATTATATTCGCGAGGCAAGGCCATTGACGGATGTCGAGATTTTGGATATGCACCGCCATCCGGTGATCGGCGAACAGCAGGCAGCAAAACGCGGTTTCTCACGCGGAGTCCAACTCCTGGTTCGCTGGCATCACGAATGGTGGAACGGCGAAGGCTACCCGGACCGGCTGGCCGGCGAGGAGATCCCCCTTGCCGCACGGATACTCCGAGTTGCAGATTCATACGCCGCGATGACCGACAACCGTCCGCGTCGGATCGCCAGAACTGATGCCGAAGCTCGCCAGGCAATGATCGAACTCGCCGGCATCGAATTCGACCCAAAGGTGGTT
>CAYTDJ010000463.1:0-2609 GCA_964436265.1 uncultured Chloracidobacterium sp.
TCGGACGATCGATTGCGCGTTGCCACCTACGGGCCCCCAAATAATCACGTCGTATTTTTCACGAAGGTTCGCCATTTTCCCAACATCCTGATCCGAAATGTAATCATAGGGAATGCCGAGTCGATCAAGTTCGATGCGGTACCAGCCTTCATTTTGCGTGTTAACCCAAGTATGAACCAGAGCAATTCGCGGAGTTCCAACTGCGTGCTGTGCAACGTCCGGGAGTTTATCAACGGCGGTCGCTGTCAGGCCGAGGTCCGTCGCTTCCTTCGCAAGCCTCGCTGAAAGATCCGACGGATTTCCTTCGGTCCTAACTATGAACGAACCCGCATTGAAGTTCCTTTCACCGACCTTAAACGCTGCTTCCGCCGCAGAAAATTTGACATCCTTCAAACGGTATCGAAGTTGCGTGACCGCGCTTTCGCCCGTATGGTTTACCACAAATCCCGCGTTTCCAACTCCTTCGACCTTTCCGGTCACTTTCGCAGGTCCGTTAATGATCGACATAGATGCGGCGAGTATCTTTTCGTCCTTTACGCGGATCGTCTTAACGTTGCGCAGCGGCCCGAGTGTCCAACCCGTATCGTCATACGGACGCGGGTCGTTGACGTTGTAATACTGCGTGTCGAGCAGCATATCCGCCATGCGTGAGTAAGGCTGGTCCATTCTCACGACGTAACTCCCCGCTCCGAATTTTCCCTCTTTCACGTCCGCCGCAGCAGAAAGCTTATGCACCTCTACGCCCTGCATCTTCAAAAGATTTACGAGATCAGCAGCCTCGACCGGACGCTTCTCATCCGCCGGTAGAACGTAGGCGGCCGGCCCTTCTGTGGTAGCCTTTGCGATCGACCTTTTGCTCTTAAGATAGAAATTATTGAGGAACTTGTCTTTGTTGTTCGAAACGTAGTTCATCGCGATCAGGATCGCGCTCTGCTGCATGTTGATATTGTTCCTGATCGACCATTTTACACGCGGCAGCGGCGGATTGGGCCTGAACCAATCTCGCCCGGACTGAGCGCCTACAACGCGATCTTGCGTGTCCGCGCCGCCGTTGCCAAATGTCTCGTAAAATCGCCCGATCGAGTTGTGGCCGTTAGCGACGTAAAACATATAGTTCGGCGCCCAGCCGTCATAAAAACCATGTGTCCACACCCCAGGAACACCGCGCTGAGTCATTTCCTGTATCTCGTGATAAGCAAGTTCCTGCCATTCGTTGACGACGATCGGGTCGAGCCATGCGTTGTACGGCCCGGTTCCCGTCGAGGTATAAAGGAATGGAACAGACTCATGGAGATCGTGAAGTACGGTCGGATGATGATCGAGGAAGATCGCCATCTGATTCCGGGTCAATGCCAAAGCCATCCCCATCGAATCGCGGTTATTGTCATGGGCGACGTACTTGCCCCAATAGACCAGGCCCGGCGTTCGTTTTCCCTCATTCGCCTTTCGATAGTTGTAAAGATCGACCATGGTGTCGCGGCCGTCCACCTCGAGTGTCGGCGTGATCATCACGATCACGTTCTTCCTTATCTGCTGGATGAATGGCGTTTCCTCGACCGCTAATCGATATGCCATTTCCATTAGCATTTCCGGGCTGCCGGTTTCAGGTGAATGTATCGATCCGCTGGCCCAATAGATCGCCTTGCCCTCTGCAATTAGCTGCTTCGCTATCTCGTCGTTTATCTTTCGCGGATCGCTGAGTTTCGCCGTGATCTCTTTGTAGCGGTCAAGCTTGGCGATGTTTGCTTCGTCTGAAACCAAAACCGTCAGCTGCTCTCGTCCCTGCTCGCTCTTTTCCGGTGCGACAAACGTCCTGACACGCGGGCTGGTCTTTTCGAGCTCGCGGTAATAACGATACTGATCCTTTGTGTAGGTAAGTTTGTTGGGCGTGCCAACAGGATAACCGATCACCTTGTCGGGTGACGGAACCTTGTCAGAAGCCGGGAGATGATCGACCAGCTCAGTCAGAAACTGCTTGTCGGTCGTATTTGCAAGGATCGAATCTGTGTATTCCTTGTTGTTCGGCTGTGAGGGTGCTGACTTCGGCGTGTCAGACTTTTTAGCGGAAACCCTTGGACCGCCACCATTTTCTGCCAACTGGGTCTGCGCATAAAGAGGCGCAATCAATGTAAAGATCAATGCCGCTGAAGCAAGACGTTTCATGGTCGATTCTCCGTGAAAGATAGATTTGGAAAGATTGTTGAACGCTTGGATTGTAGCGCAGCCGTGCCGCTCCCACATCTTTCGGCCGCTGACTTTGCAAAAACTTACGCAGACCGTGTCTTTAGATCGTTTTCCGTCGGCGTCACTTAAACCGGACGAGATCGCTAGTACCCTGGAAACTCCATGTGCCGTTTTCGGACGTTTCCGGGTTTTGCTCTTACTGAACATCTCCGCGAAGCATGTCCTCCTTTTCGATTTAAGTCCGTTAATAGGTTCGAAGTAGGAGTATTCATATGCCGGCGACTTTGGCTGTCACGAAAGGGATAAGTATTTTACGGGAACATGGCCCTTCAATTTTAAACACCACGTATCGAGATGTGGCTGCGAAAAAAGACCTGCCGCGGCTTCAGGGGCCGGCAGGTTCACATAAGAGCGGAAATGATCCC
>CAYTDJ010000464.1:0-2604 GCA_964436265.1 uncultured Chloracidobacterium sp.
AAATTGGTTCTTTTGGGTGGCAATTGCCGGAGTCGCTAATTCCTTGCTCATATATTTCTTTTCAATATCGAGCCTCTTTTTTGGGCTCGGGATGACACATTACATCGACAATCACTTCACATTTGATGGCCTCGGCGGCCGATTTGTGACGGGTTTGTTGGCGAATATCGGCATCGCACTGGTATTGGCAGGGTTTGGTTACCTTTCACGGCGCGGTAACGACGTCGCGTTCATTATCGGGATGTTTCTCTACATTTTCGATACGATAGTGGTGCTCGGGTATCGAGAGTTCTTCGCGTTCGGCTTTCACCTAATGGCCCTGTTCTTCATGTTCAAAGGCCTGCTGGCGAGCAGACGCAGATACGATCCTTCGGTAGAGTGATCAGACGGCGGACGGGTCTTTGACGACCGCGATGAAAGGCAGATTCCGATAGCGGCTCGCCGCATCCAAGCCGTAACCAACGACAAACCGGTTCGGAATTACGAACCCGGTGTAATCGATCTTTAGCTCTTTCTTAATTCTCGGTTCAGGCTTGTCGAGAAAACTGGCAAGCCTGATCGACCGTGCGCCGCGTGAACCGAGTATATCCAATAGCCTTGACAGGGTCAGGCCCGTGTCCACAATATCTTCAACGACGATCACATCCTTATCACGGATCGGGTTACTTAGATCCTTCAATATTTCCACGTCACCTGAGGATTGCGTTCCGTCCTTATAGCTTGATACGGCCATGAAATCGATGGTAAGGGGTAGGTCGATCGCACGCATAAGATCCGCCATAAAAACGCACGAACCCTTTAGCACACCGACAAGCACTAATTCCTTTTCTGAATATTCCTCGGTGATCTGAGCCCCGAGCTCGGCGATCCGTTCGCTGATCTGCTCGGCATTGAAGAGCACTTCGAGGTTCGGGTTGGTAAACTCGGTTGTGGCGGCGGCTGATGATCCTGCTGACATGTATTCAAATGTTGATAGAATGGATTTTTAGCAATACTATTCAATCGTTGGTCATTTTTCAAACCACGTTCAAATGGCAATAGTTGATCCAAACACCAGAGAAAAGGTCCGGACACTTGTACGGGAAGTTTTGAGCAGCGTACATAATGACGCTGCCGAGGCCCGACACGAACCCGAGCATGTGATCGTCAATTCACTAAAGGAAAGAACCGAAAGGCAGTGGGACCGTGACGAGTCTGCAAAACTGCTGATAACCGAAGACGACCTTCGGGGACTCGACAACGGTTCTCGCGTACGTGTGTCAGCAGATGCGAAATTTACGCCACTTGCGAGCGATATCGTTTCAGACAAGCATCTGGTACTGATTCGAAAAGAATCGCGAAACATCGGCCTTAAGATCCACAGTGTCGCGATCGGAGCTGACCATGGCGGATTCCAGATGAAGGAACAGCTGAAAAGTTTCCTGTCGGAACTTGGTGTTAAGGTAAGAGATTTTGGTACGAACTCGGCAGAACCGGTCGATTACCCCGATTTTGCACATGCGGTCGCAAAGGCTGTCGGGAGCGGGCAAGTCGATGGAGGTGTTCTGGTTGACGGTGCCGGGATCGGCAGCGCGATCGCCGCGAACAAGGTTCCTGGCGTAAGGGCGGCGGCGTGTTATTCCGCGGCTCTTGCGAAAAACTCCAGGGAACACAATGGGGCAAATGTACTAACGCTGGGCAGCGGTCAAAACGGACTTGATGAGGTAAAAGCGATCGTCGAAGCCTTCGTCACCACAGAGATCAGCGAGGCGAGACACAAACATCGGGTCGGGAAGATCGATTCTATCGACCGCGAATACAGGAAATGAACCCAAACTACGACAAACTGGTTGATCAAATAACGGATCTTGTCCTTGCGAAGCTTGCGGGCGAGGAAAATTGCGCATCGTTCTGCACAGCCGATGTTCAGAGGATCGTCGACGCTGGTGCGGAACGTATCGGTATCGTGTTGGGCGAGACCGCGACCGCCCACGATTGGGCGAGTCTGATCGACCATACACTGCTTAAACCGGAAGCGAGCGAGGCGGATATTCGAAAACTGTGCGACGAGGCGGCCCAGTTCGGTTTTGCATCTGTTTGTGTCAATCCGGCTTGGGTCAAGCGAGCGTCTGAATTTTTGCGTGGAACCGGTGTGCCGGTATGTACTGTTATCGGCTTTCCTCTCGGCGCCACGCTTCCGGATGTAAAGGCATTTGAGGCTCGCAGGGCGATATTTAACGGTGCCCGCGAGGTCGATATGGTGATCAATATCGGCGCGCTCAAATCGGGTGACGACTGTGCTGTCGAAGATGATATCAGAGCGGTCGCTCAAGCGGCTCACGAGAACGGTGTGCTGCTTAAAGTAATTATCGAAACGGCGTTACTAACAGACGAAGAAAAGGTTCGAGCATGTCTTGCTTCAAAAAATGCCGGTGCTGATTTCGTAAAGACCTCAACAGGTTTTGCCAAAGGAGGTGCGACGGTCGAAGACGTTTCCCTGATGCGCCGAACGGTTGGCAGCGCTCTCGGTGTAAAGGCATCCGGCGGCGTGAAGGGGATCGACGATGCTCGCGCGATGTTCGAGGCCGGAGCTACCCGCATCGGCGCCTCGGTCGGCGCATTAGG
>CAYTDJ010000465.1:0-2603 GCA_964436265.1 uncultured Chloracidobacterium sp.
CCGCCGAGCGTGACGATGAACGCCGGTATGTTCAAGTAGGCGGTCAATGCGCCTTGAAAAACGCCGATCAGGATGCCAACGACGACCGCAAATATTATCGAAGGGATCAAGCCCAGTTCATACGTTGTCATACTGAGCGCCGCGATACCGCCGGCGAATCCTAGAACTGAACCGACCGAAAGGTCGATGTTGCCGGATACGATCACCATCAGCATTCCAACCGCGATGATCGCAGTGACGGACATTTGTGTTGCCAAATTCGACAGGTTGGTGGGCGTCAGGAATATCGACCCGGTGGCCCAGTGGAAATAGACCCAGATCAGCCCAAGCACGCCGAGCATGATGTACGCCCGAAGTGCGGATGTCGATACGATCGATTCTTTCTTTTCGCTCATCTTTCTCTCTAATGATTACCCGTCGCTGCGGCCATGACCTTTTCCGGCGTTGCTTCCTTTCGTACAAATTCTCCGGTTACACGGCCTTCGTGCAGGACCATGACACGGTCCGAGAGCCCAAGCACCTCAGGCAATTCGGACGAAACCAAAACAATGGCCAGACCCGTCTTTGCGAGTTTATTGATCTCCGCGTAGATCTCCTGTTTAGCTCCTACGTCGATCCCGCGCGTAGGTTCATCCAAAAACAGGACCTTCGGGTTGGTCAACAGCCATTTGCCCAACACCACCTTCTGCTGATTACCACCCGAAAGCGTCCCGGTAACCGTGAGCGGCGAATTTGCCTTGACACGAAGCGACTGCATTGGCCCACTTGCAGCCATCGTCTCTTTTGTACGGTTTGTCAGAAACCTTCCTGAAATTCGCTTCAAACCCGCGAGCGTCATGTTGTCGAGAATTGTCTGCTCAAGTATTAGTCCGAATCTCTTTCGGTCTTCGGTCACAAATCCGATGCCGTGACCGATGGCGGACGCAGGAGAATCAAGCGAAACCTGCTTTCCGTTAACATAGATCTCACGAGAAAATCTTCCCGGCCAGGCACCGAAGATAGACATTAATAATTCGGTTCTTCCCGCACCCATCAGTCCGGCAATGCCCAGCACTTCGCCTTTGCGCACATGGAACGAGACATTATCTACGACTCTTTTGCTTGCCACATCGATCGAGAAGGCCGTCAAACGTTTTACTTCGAGGACAATATCTCCGAGTTCGTGATCCGGTTCGGGGAAAATATTCCCGACCTCGCGGCCGACCATAAGTTCGATCACCTTGTCTTTTGTCAGATCCGATGCGTTGTGGGTTCCGACCGTCTTGCCGTCGCGCAGAACCGTTACGCGGTCGCTCATCGTAAACACCTCGTTCAGCTTGTGTGAGATATAGACCATTCCGACGCCGCGTGTCTTTAGTTTCCGGAGTATGTTAAAAAGCGTTTCGACCTCAGATTCGGCGAGCGCTGCAGTTGGTTCGTCTAGAACCAGTATCTTCGCTTCTTTTGAGAGAGCCTTGGCGATCTCGACAAGCTGTTGCTGCCCAATACCGAGATTGCCGACAGGGACTCGCGGATCGATGTCGAGGTTAAGGTCTTGAAGCAGTTTTGAGGTCCGATGGTAAAGCTCTGACCAATTTATGACTCCAAGTTTCGACGGCTCTTTTCCGAGAAAGATGTTCTCGCCGACGGTCAGTTCCTTTACAAGCGAGAGCTCTTGAAAAATGATCGCGACGCCTGCATTTTCCGAATCGCGGATCCCACGAAATTGCCGCACCTGATCGTCGATCAGAATATCGCCTTCGTATGTACCGTGAGGATAAACGCCGGAAAGCACCTTCATCAGCGTCGATTTTCCGGCGCCGTTTTCGCCGACCAGGGAATGGAACTCTCCGGCTTCGAGGGTAAAGCTAACGCCGTCAAGCGCTCGTACGCCCGGAAATTCCTTGACGATGTTCTTCATCTCAAGCAGCGGCATTTTTTTGTATTTTGCTGCCGGTCGAGGCCGGCTTTTGGCTAAGTTGAGTTAACACAATCTAACACAAAATCTGCTAATAGAGATATGCACTCTTCATCGCGAGCCGTATCGGATAATTTTGCATGAACCAATACCACACCTTTCCGCTGCGCAGGTTTTCGGCGCTAAGTAAGGTTATCCCGAGATCGATCCCCAATACATCGCGATTTACCCAACCGTTGTGCGGATTGAACGCATCGGCAAACCCGTATCGGCCGTAGATCTGCTGGCCGTATTGAGCCTTCATCGCTTTCAAGGCCGGAAGCGCTATGTCCGGCGTGAACATCAACGAACCAGCCGGCGCGCACGGAACAAGGCTTCCGTCCGTATCCGGGTGACGCGGCGGCGCTCCCCAGGCTGTGTAGCCTCCTTGATAATCAGACGCGGTCAGGCCCCACATATTCGGTCCGTATTTTGGAAACTCCTTACTTAGCACGTTGATAAAAAAGTCACGCTGCGCACGTGTCGCTTTCACAGAATTATCAAAGTAATCGACATACGGCGGACGGCGTTCGCGGCGGCCGCGAAAATCGACCCACGCATGTGAGAACTGATGAATAAAGAGCGGCGAAACGGCCGCAAGGTACCGATATCCGCCATATTCGTACCATGTCCGCTCCCATGCGTACCAAGAACGGGCCGGTATAGG
>CAYTDJ010000466.1:0-2599 GCA_964436265.1 uncultured Chloracidobacterium sp.
ATCGGAAACAGTTTTGCTGTCGAAAAACGAGACCGGCAATGTTTTCTGATCTGTCAGCGAGGCCGCGCCGGCGATCGCAAGTTCCTCATCCTGTGCGGCCGACATTGCTCCCGAAACCCCGACGCCGCCGATGATCTGGCCGTCGATCATGATAGGCACGCCGCCCTGAAGCGGGGTGAAATCCGGCAATGCGACCATCGATGTGCGGCCATTCTTTATGACATCCTCAAAGAATTTAGTTGGCCGTTTGAACATAACCGCTGTCTTTGCCTTGCCGACCGAGATATTCGCACCTGCCGTGAAGGTTCCGTCGAGGCGTTCGAGGGCGACGAGATTTCCGCCGTCATCGACGACTGCGATAACCCCGCCGGGTGCATTGTTGGCTTTTGCATATGCCTTTGCTCCGGCGATCACAGTTCGTGCCCCGTCAAGCGTTATCGATTTCTTGTCAAATGTCTGGGCGTTTGCCGCGGCGGCGAAGAGCGAGATCGCGATCGCCGAGATAATTAGAAAGCGTTTCATTTTTATTTCTCCGGACATCAGCAGTCCCGGCCGGGTTTACATCTCTGGTCTAGATTCGGCACGGCCGGGCCGCTGAATACTTATTGAACTACTGGGCCGAGATCGTCACACGAAGTACATCTTTCGTGTTCGGATAGGTAAAGCCGTCTTTGACCAAGCCGACTACGCCATTTTCTGCTTTTCCTGTGTTGCCCATTTTTTGGCGGGGTGCCTGTTCGTCGCCGATACCCGGTGCCTGGTTGACTTCAGTTCCCGCGTCCCAAAGAAGAAGCTTGTCGGTAATGTCGCCGTTCAACGCATTGCCGTTGTCGTCAAAAAGTTCGAGGGCGGCCTTCGGCGCATAGAAAAGATCGTTTGACTGGCCATACATCGCGATCAGGTTCAACTTCATCCCTTCGGTTCCTTCAAATGAAAATTCGTAGGAGTTTCCGGGAAGAAGCGGCCCGGGTTTGTCCGATCCGACCGGCGTATTGAAAATTCCCATGTAGATCGAACCAACCTTGGTCAAAAGGGATTTTGATAGCTTTTCCGGGTTTCCGTCCTCAGCCTGCAGCTCTAAGCCGTCACTTGCTTTCTCGCCTTCATTAAAGAACCACTGTCTCTTGTGATTAACTATGAAAAGTCCCGGTGAGAGTGCGAACGGATATTTCGAACCGTCTGCCGTGGCGATGCCGTCGGGGCTCCCGATATTCTCGATCTTCACCTTGAACGTACCGGTCTTTTTCGCCTTGGCAAAGGACACGTTCGTTGCCGAATAACCCACGATAATTACGGCCGCCGCCGCCAGACCTATAAGTAATTTCCTTCCAAACATTGCTGTATTTCTCCGTTATTTCAGATTAAAAGTCCCGCAGCATCGCTTTCGAAGCCGCGATCTCAGCCACCTCTATTCCGACCGCAAAACACCATATTCCAAAAACTTAAGCTCAGTGAAAACTGGAATACTTTGCCGCTTAAATGGAATATCTACGTTCGTACAAGCGAAGCTTTAACTCGTGATCAAACGGAGATGACGGAAACGAAAACGATGCGGCCAAAGCCGCTGCAGGCATTGATAGGCGAGCTGGAAAAAGGACGTCAGCTGATCCTTAACCTCGACGACACTTCTTATATCCAAAAGAGCGATACGTCGGGCAGCGTCGGCGGACATTTTCGTCACGATCTCAATTTTGTCGATGCCGTTCTTGCGGGTGTCGCTTCCGGAGTTATTGATTACAACAAGCGAGTTCGCGACCGGTTGATCGAGACGGACCGGGTATACGCGTCAGAGAAGTTCACAGAAGCAATCGATAAGCTTATGAACCTCGATACTTGCGTCCTAAATAATGAAGTCTTGATCGCTTCCGAAGTGGACGTGGTCATCATGCACAGATCTTCGATCTCTCGAGAGATCGAGTTCGTGCACAGCCACACGGTTCACCACCATGCCTTGATCGCAGAAAAGCTGTCGAGCCAAGGGATCGAGACCGGAAGGTATTTCGGCGTCGCTCCCTCCACCCTGGAATACTGGCAGGCGGGCGCGGCATAAACGAAACGATAACGAAGAGACAAAGAGGAAAATATGACGACAACAGAAAACATAATCAGCTGGGCGGCACGTATCGTTGTCGCGATCATTTTACTTCAGACCTTATTCTTTAAGTTCACCGGTGCCGAAGAGTCGAAATACATTTTTACTACTCTGATGGGCCCCGAATTAGAAGCATACGGACGCATAGGGTCAGGTGTCGTCGAATTAGTCGCTGCGGTCCTTCTCCTTGTTCCGAACAAGGCGTGGCTTGGCGCGTTCATCGCACTTGGAACGATCTCCGGAGCGATACTCAGCCATCTCACAATGCTCGGTATCGTTGTGAAGGACGACGGCGGACTTTTATTCATCCTGGCAGTAACGGTTTTTGTTCTAAGTGCGGTCGTCCTGCTAATACATCGACGTGAATTACCGGTTGTAGGATCGTTTCTTGGCGGTGCGGCTTAATTCCTACAGCATCCGATGATCGAGTTGATACAGAGCATTCAATACGGCGTGCCGGAAGTTTCGGCCGCCGCTTTGTTTTTTCTGTTCTTCTTTGGCACGTTC
>CAYTDJ010000467.1:0-2589 GCA_964436265.1 uncultured Chloracidobacterium sp.
TCCCAAACGCCGCGTTTATCGTTGCGGCATTCATCGCTTCCGCCGGCAATAGTTTCTGGTACCGGCACGATATCGCCATTGCCATCGGCATTGAAGGACATGGCGCCGAGCCCGGATTGTAATCGGTCGATAGAGCTACGGCACAGCCCGCATCGACCATCTTACGAACATTCGCGAATTGCGTTTTCCCTGCGTTGAAATTTTCGGTCGGAATAACAACTCCAACCGTTTCGCTTTCTGCGAGCTGTACGACCTCCTCGTCGGAGATCGCGTCAAGATGATCGATCGAGATAGCTTTTGTGTTGACCGCAAACCCCGCTCCCCCAAGATTTGTAAACTGATCGACGTGAGCTTTTATCCCAAAACCGAGGCTCTTTGCGGTTTCCAATACCCGTGTGGCTTGATCTAGATCGAACGCGTTTCTCTCACAAAAAACATCGGCAAAAAATGGGACTCCCTTTCTACGAAATTGCGATGCTTCATACCAGGCCCATGCTTGCGGAAGCATTTCGCTGCAGATCAGATCGACATATGCGTCGGAGTTTCCTTTGTATTCACGTGGAACCGCGTGGGCCGCAAGGAAGGTCGGAACAGTGTCGATCGCGTGGGTCTTATCGAGTTCCTCGATAACACGGAGCATCTTTAGTTCGGTTTCGGTGTCAAGCCCGTAACCCGTCTTTATTTCTGCCGTCGTAGTTCCGCACGCCAGCATCTTGTCTAAGCGTTTTCGGCTCTGTACGACTAATTCTTCGAGTGACGCCTCTCTCGTCTTTTTGACCGTGGAGAGAATACCGCCGCCATTCGCAAGTATCTCAAGATATTCCGCGCCTTTGATCTTCAGCTCGAATTCATCGATTCTATCGCCCGCGAAAACTATGTGCGTGTGCGGATCAACAAAACCCGGACAAACGACTTTACCCTTAGCATCGACAACCTCTTCGGCCGTATATTGAAACAAAACCTCCTCGGCCCTGCCAACACCAACGAATCGACCTTGCGCGATCGCTACGGCTCCGTTCTCGATCAGCCCGACATCGCGCATTTCCGGTCCGCGCTTCGGCTTTCCGCTCGAAGCACAAGTTACCAACTGCCCGATGTTTGTGATCAAAAGATCTGCTTTCATGCTGGATGACGAGGCTCAATTCGCAATATTAACATACGATAATTGTTTAACTTAGGCGGAATCTAATGGAACGCTGCGCCTATTGCATTCGTAGAGATTTCGATATATTTTCATTCACACGCCTAATAGGAGATATTGCAAATGACACACGCACAGCCAATGGCCGATCCACAGCCGATCTGGCAGATAATGACAGGTTTCCAGCAATCTGCTGCTTTCAAAACCGCAATCGAACTCGAACTCTTCACCAAGATCGCCGAAGGCAACAAAACCGTCGCTGACATTGCCAGGGCATGCAGTGCCTCTGAGAAAGGGATACGTGTGTTAGCGGATACCTTTACGGTTCATGGGTTTCTTACGAAACAAAATGGCGAATACGATCTTTCCGAAATGAGCGCGACCTTCCTGAATAAACACGTCCACACCTATCTCGGAAGCGCCGTCGAGTTCATTATGTCTGAAGGACAAAAGAGAGGTTACGATGACCTGACCAATGCCGTTCGACATGGAGGTTCACAGATCCAGGGCGAGGCGTCAATGGATCCGGATAGCCCAATGTGGGTGACGTTTGCCAAGGCAATGATGCCCATGATGGTGCCTGCCGCGATGGGCATCGCAAGCCACTTGGGATACGAAAAAGATCAGAAACTAAAGGTATTGGATATTGCCGCGGGCCACGGAATGTTCGGTATTATGGTTGCTCAGCACTATCCGAATGCCGAGATATATGCGGTGGATTGGGCAAATGTATTGACTGTAGCGACCGAAAACGCGAATCGGATGGGAGTCGGTGACCGGCATCATCTCATTCCGGGCAGTGCTTTCGAGGTTGATCTTGGGACTGATTATGACGTTGTGCTCGTTACAAATTTTCTGCACCATTTCGACGCCGAAACTTGCACCGCTTTCATGCGAAAGGTAAACAATGCTCTCAAACCCGGCGGCAAGGCGATAACGCTGGAGTTCATACCGAATGAAGACCGGGTCTCACCTCCGGGAGAAGCTCTGTTTGCCCTCGTAATGCTGGCAGCAACTCCGGGCGGTGACGCGTACACGCTCAGCGAGCTAAAGAAGATGTGCGAGGACGCCGGTTTCAGCTCGAACACACACGTTCCGCTGCCGCCGACGCCTCAGCACCTTGTGATCTCGACCAAGTAACTACGGGTTCTTCTTGGCGATCTTCGTGTGGGTTCCGTTGACCTCCATCAGGGCGGCGGAACCATACCATTTTATGAACTCGACCTTGAAATAGCCTTCTTTGATCGACGGGTCAGTTTCTGTGAGTTTTTGGGCCTCTTCCACAGTTTTCACGTCAAAAAGGTATATACCGCGAAATTCACCGCCGTCCATGAACGGCCCTGCCAGGATCAGCTTCCCTTCTTTCGCAAGCCGGTTGATCATGCCAAAATGTCCGGCCATAAGGTCTTTTCGTTTGGCTTCGTCCGTCACCTTTAAGGGGCCGGTCT
>CAYTDJ010000468.1:0-2577 GCA_964436265.1 uncultured Chloracidobacterium sp.
GAACGTGTTTGTTTGTGACAACATAGCCGCTTCCGACGTGAAATCCGGTACCGATGAAATCGTATTCGACGGGGCTTCCGGTCCCTTCGGTGGTCAAGCCGAGAGCAGGGCCGGCCGGCACAGAGACGGCGTCTTCGGACGGAGTGGGTTCATACGGATTAGCCTGAGCCCGTGCATCACCGTATCGCAGCACTTTACCATTGCGGCGGTCGACAAGATCGTAAACGCCGATAATGAGGCAGACGCCTGCACCATAATTTACCCGGACATTTTGAGCCAAGCTCTGGACACCGATAAGTTCTCGATTGGTCTCCTGAAGCGATCCTAGCTGATTGCTTGCTTCGCCGAGCTGGTCTTTAAGCGTCTTGATGATCTCGGCTTGCGCGGCTGATTGCTCGCGATTTTGTCGAAGTTCCTCACTAACTGAAAATCCCAAATAGAGGACACCGGTGATGAATCCGACGGAAAGCACGAGAGCGATCAGTTTAGAAGTCGTGGAGATCTCGCGTGAAAGTTCCCGAACAAATTCGCGTAAGAAGGCTTTTGCTTCGTCACGTCTCGGTGAACCGGCGGCATCCAAAGCGGCTTCTTCGATGAACTGGGCGACATGCCGCTGTTCGCGATTGGTCCTTATCAGCGAACCGCGGTTTACAAGAGCGAAAAATGAGAATCGGATGTCGGTGTTCCCGATCGTCATAACGTCGCCGTCGGTAACGGCGATGTAGCGACGGATCGGTTTTTCGTTGATAGAGAACTCAATCGCCGGATCGAAATTGACTACGCGAAAGACACCTTCAGTGTTCTCCAGTTCGATCCAAAGCCCGGTCGTCCCGACCTGTTTAGTTTCGATCTGAAGGTCACAGCTTTCATCGGATCCAATCCTGATACGATCTTCCGAAAAAAACTCGGTCCGTTTATCCGAACCGACCTCGATGTGAATAATGATGCCTGTCGCCATTTATCGCGTAAACTAACGCGCGCCAATCGGTGATTTTACCATATACGCAAGTCGTTTCGATGCATTCAGCCAGCTATTCGTGGCAAAATAAAAGCGATGGCAGACAAGAAGTTCATAGATGACCGTGAGCAATTAGAAAAGCTCGCTCCGATGCTAAGAGCCCCGATCAAGCGGCAGGTCTTTGTCTGCACCGGAAAATCGTGTTCTGCGGTCGGGTCGGCCGACGTTAAGGCCGAATTCGTGCGGATCCTTGAGGCTAAAGGCCTAAGACAAGGGAAAGAAAAGAAAGGCCGAAACCCCATGGGAGAGGTTTTGTTGACCGAATGCGGATCGATCGGCTTTTGCTCAGTGGGGACGGCGGTAATGGTGCATCCGGACGGGGTGCTTTATGGCCAGGTGACAAAAGAAGACGTGCTCGAGATCATCGAAAAACACATCGAAAAAGGCGAAACGGTGGAACGCCTCGCCTTGATGACTCTGCCGGAACCCGCTGCGTAAGCGGCGATCCGTTCGATTGTTATGAGACTGACCGCCCGCTAACGAAGGCGGTTCTGACCTATTTCTTCGTGGCGACGACTTCCAGATATTCACTCTTAACTAGAGTTGACCCGTCTGTTTTAGTGTTGTTTTCGGTCCAGATATTCACAAGGTCATTTGTGAATGGCACATGGTTTTCCTCGCCCATCGCTTTCAATGCCATCACAGTCGGTCCAAAAAATGTCTTGAAGAACTCGGCCACCTCGGCTGGCCCAAACTCGAAGATCATGTCTGCGATCTGAGGGGTCATCGTTAGATTCGTTATCGAATCACCGAAACGCGCCGTGACTTCGTCCGGCACGCCCCAGAGAACGGGAGGCGGCATTGGCGGAGGCGGAACGTATTTGCCGCCTAGTTTGAACATCTGGCCTGCAAAGCCCGTCGGTGTCCAGTTTGCCATCGCGATCGTGCCGCCGGGTTTACACACGCGAACCAATTCTGATGCTGTTACCTCGGGCCGCGGGGCGAACATTGCCCCGAACATCGTCATAACAATATCGAATGAATCGTCGGCGTAGGGCATGTCCTCGGCATCGCCCTGCTCGAATTTGATATCCAGCCCAAGCCTTTCGGCCCTTTGTTTTGCAGCATCAACGAGGTTTTCGGCGATGTCGAGGCCGGTTACATCGGCCCCTTTTTGAGCGGCGATGATCGCAAGATTTCCGCTGCCGCAGGCAACGTCCAGTACTTTCATGCCAGGCTGGATATTGAGTCGCTCAACAAATGCTTCAGCTGTCGTTTCAATATGTTTGGCGACCTCTGAAAAATCGCCCGCTTCCCAAATGGTCTTTAGTTTTGATTTTAATGTCTCCATCTCAGGAGTCGGTGCTGTACTCATAGTGATGCCTCCTAAAAACAATATAGGGCGAGAATATATCACCGTTATACCATTGCCGTAAAATAAGAGTGCCCCGTGAAATTCACAGGGCACTTGAAGTTTGTTCGATCGAGAATAGGCGAGGCTTAACCTCGCATCGCGGTCAATATCTCATCTACTACTTTCTTCGCATCGCCAAACAGCATCAAGGTGTTGTCTTTGTAGAACAGCGGATTATCGACGCCGGCGTAACCGGATGCCATCG
>CAYTDJ010000469.1:0-2571 GCA_964436265.1 uncultured Chloracidobacterium sp.
GCGGTCCGGAGGTGTTTCAGGACGTGCTGATGCACTTAAACGGCTTGGAGAGATAGCGGCTTACTTTCAGCGCACAGAACCGCACAGTCCGGTCGCATATCTCGTACAGAGGGCAGTGAAGTGGGGAAATATGCCTTTGGACTCGTGGCTGCAGGATGTGATCAAGGACGAAGGCGTACTCAGCCAGATTCGAGAAACCCTTGGAGTCGAAGGTTCCTATTCGTCCGGTTATGCCTCGGATGATTACTCGAGCTCAGATTCTTACTCTGAACCCGCTGCCGACACGTCGAGCAGCGACTGGTGATCCAAATTCTAAAAGGTTATTGCGAAGTTATAAAACTCAAACAAAACTAATAAAAGGAGATACGTAGATGCCAACAAAGGAAAGTTTACAACACAAGATCGATCGCGTAAGGCCGCCTCGCGTTCAGATCACGTACGACGTCGAGGTCGGGGGAGCGATCGAGATGAAGGAACTCCCATTCGTAGTGGGCGTCATGGGCGACTTCGTCGGCAAATCGGAAGATCCGCTTCCGGCATTCAAGAATCGCAAATTCGTAGAAATTGACCCGGACAATTTTGACCAGGTCATGGCAGGAATGGCTCCGCGTCTCGCCTACACAACGGATAACAAATTACAGGATGACGGCAGCAAGTTGGGGGTCGAACTGAAATTCAAGTCCATTGAAGACTTTGAGCCGGATAGAATCGTTCAGCAGGTCGAACCGCTGAGGAAACTCGTCGAAGCGCGCGAGAAATTGTCGGATCTTCGATCGAAAATGGATGGAAACGAAAAACTTGAATCCATGCTCGAGGACATTATCTCGAACCAGGACAAGCAGAAACAACTGAGCGACGCCCTCGGCATTGAAGGCGGACAGGAGGGCTAATTATATGGCAAAGACAAAAGAAACAGCCGCCCCTGAGGCGCAAGTACAGGAACAAGAAGGCAGCCTGCTGGATCAAATCCTCAGTGAAGGACGCCTGGCACGCGATGACTATCAAAAGGAACGCGCTAAGGACATGATCGGCGAGTTTGTGAATCAGGTCATGAGCGGTTCCCTCACGATGTCAAAGAACATGGATCTCGCGATCAACTCGAGGATCGCCGAGATCGACCGGCTGATCTCCGCTCAGATGAACGAGATCATGCACCATGAGGATTTTCAGAAGCTCGAAGGGTCGTGGCGTGGAGTGCATTACCTCGTCAAGAACAGCCTGACCGGCACGCAACTCAAGATCCGCATGATGAACGTCACGAAGAAGGAATTGCTTAAGGACTTCGAACGTTCACTTGAATTTGACCAGTCGACTCTCTTCAAGAAGATCTACGAAGAAGAGTACGGTACATTCGGCGGAGCCCCATACGGCTGTCTTATAGGCGACTACGAATTCGGAAATCACCCGCAGGACCTTGCCCTTCTCGAGCAGATCTCGGGTGTTGCGGCGGCTGCGAATGCGCCTTTCTTGAGCGCCGCTTCCGCTGGGATGTTCGGTTGGGACACCTTCTCTGAGATGACCGAAGTACGTGATGTTGCCAAGATCTTCGACCGTACGGAATACATGAAGTGGCGAAGTTTTCGTGAATCAGAAGACTCACGTTACGTCGGGCTTACTATGCCTCATGTATTGATGCGTGAACCATATGGCGAGGCCACGAAACCGACCGAGACCTTCCGATTTGAGGAAGACGTTGACGGCACCGACCATAAGAAGTACCTGTGGGGCAACGCTGCGTACGCTCTAGGCGCCCGAATAACGGAAGCTTTTTCGATGCACGGCTGGTGCGTTGCGATCCGTGGTGTTGAAGGCGGCGGACTGGTACAGGGACTTCCGACCCACACTTTCAAGACCGACGAAGGCGAGGTCGCAATGAAGTGTCCTACCGAGGTCGCGATCACCGACCGTCGTGAAAAGGAATTCTCCGACAACGGATTCATTCCACTTGTGCACTGTAAAGGCACCGACTACGCGGCTTTCTTTGCCACGCAATCAGCCAACAAGGCCAAGAAATATGACACCGACGCTGCAAACGCTAATGCTCGGCTCTCGTCGCAGCTTCAATATATATTTGCGGTTTCAAGATTCGCACATTATCTGAAATCGATGATGCGTGACAAGATCGGGAGCTTTATGTCCCGCTCGGAAGCCGAGGACTTTCTCAATCGCTGGATCAAGAATTACGTCACTGAGGACGATAATGCGGGACAGCTGACAAAGGCGAAATACCCGTTGAGGGAAGCCCGCGTCGATGTGGCCGAAATTCCCGGAAAGCCGGGTTGTTATCGGGCAGTCGCTTTCTTGCGGCCCCACTTCCAGCTCGATGAGCTTTCTGTTTCTCTACGTTTGGTCGCGGACCTTCCGCCGCCGGCAAACGGTTAGTTCTCTTCGCGGGGCGTGATGTCATTCGATCTTCACGCCCCGATCACCTAACGCCAAATTCTTTTTGGCAGTTTCGCAAAAAGAGGTGGCAAGTCCGTCTTTTGCATGTAGCTAATGAGGCAAAGGTCGTTAGCAGATTAAATAAAAGGAGTAAACTTAAATGGCAGCAGTTGATTATTTCTTGGAAAT
>CAYTDJ010000470.1:0-2565 GCA_964436265.1 uncultured Chloracidobacterium sp.
TTCTCGCGGCGGCCGTGTTGATGTCGGCCGTCTGCTACACGAGCTATTACATTCTGCATACGCAGATCGGCGGAACGAGATTGGTGAATCATGCGATCGAGGCACTTGTTCCGATCGTGCTCGGTGGCGCCACATTTATGATCGCGGCTAAAATGCTTAGGGTAAAGGAACTAGAACAAGCGATAAGCACCATCCGGCGAAAATTAACTAGATAAACCGATAAAACGATCTCTCAAGATGTATTCTGTGGTAATTTAAGCCAATGGAATCCGAAAATCTGTTAAAGCGTATCACGATGAATCCCGAGATCTGTTTCGGAAAACCGACGATCCGGAATCTACGGTATCCGGTGGAAATGCTCCTCGACTTGTTAAGCGGGGGCATGACACATGAAGAGATATTGGCAGATTATCCGGATCTTGAGGAAAAGGACATTTTGGCCGCCCTGCAATTTGCGGCAAAACTTGCCAGAGTCAATAGCGTCACACAGGTTATAGCCGCCTAATGAAGTTCATCATTGATGCCCAGCTTCCGCTTCGGTTAAGTGAGTGGCTATGCGATCGCGGGCACGATTCGATTCATACGCTTGAGCTACCAGAGAAGAATCGGAGCGGTGACCATTTTATCGCAGCACTAGCAGACGAGAATGACAGGGTTGTCGTCAGCAAAGATAGCGATTTCACCGCACTAAAGTTAATATCTGGTTCACCCAAAAAACTTCTGCTTATAAAGACCGGTAATTTGACCAACACTCGGCTCCTTCAATTGTTTGAAGCAAATCTTAACGTCATCGAGAAACTATTCGCTTCTTTCGATATTGTCGAACTGAGCCAAACCCTCGTAATAGGCAGGCACCTGGATTAAATTAAGGGAGGGTCTATTGATACTTAGTTTCAGAGAAATCAACCCAAAGATCCACCCAACCGCTTTTGTCGCCCATGATGCGAATATCATCGGCGATGTCGAGATCGGCGAGGACGCGAGCGTGTGGTTCGGTTCGGTCTTACGCGGCGACGTGAATTACATTCGGATCGGCGCCCGGACGAATATTCAGGACCAAACAATAATACACGTCAGCTCCAAAGGCTTGCCTACCATTGTCGAAGAAGAAGTTACCGTAGGCCACCGCGTGACGCTTCATGCCTGCCACGTCGAACGCGGCTGTTTGATAGGTATCGGAGCGATATTGATGGACGGCGTCCGCGTCGGCGCGAACTCGCTCGTCGGCGCCGGCAGTCTGCTGACTCCCGGCACGCAGATACCGCCGAGATCTCTTGTGATCGGCTCGCCCGGTCGCGTAAAACGCGAACTTACCGAAGACGAACTCGCCTCGCTCCAACACTCCTGGCAAAACTACGTCGAATTAAAGGACCAATACAAAAACTAGCCACTAATTACACGAATTTCAAAAATGGCGAGTCTCTTTGATCCAAGCAACGCAATAAATGTCGAACCTAACTAACAAGGAATAAAATTAGTGTAATTCGTGTAATTCGTGGCTAATTTTCTCTTCCTTGTTACTGTAAACTAATAGCTTATGGCTTCAACAAACCCGGCACGTGGAATGCGTGATTTTTTGCCCGCCGACGTCCGCAAACGCAACTACGTTATCGGCATCATCAAAGAGGTTTACGAATCGTACGGCTTCGAACCGCTCGAAACGCCCGCGGTCGAAAACCTCGATACCCTGATCGGCAAATACGGCGAGGAAGGAAACCAGCTCATCTTTCGCATTTTGAAACGCGGTGAAAAGCTTGTTCAGAGTGCGAGCAAAGACGCGTCAGAACGCGATGAATCGCGCACTCTGAACGAATTGTCCGATCTGGCACTGAGATACGACCTCACAGTTCCTCTTGCCCGTGTTGTGGCAAATAACAAGAACGAACTTCCCAAATTCTTCAAACGGTACCAGATCCAACCCGTCTGGCGCGCCGACCGCCCCGCACGCGGACGTTTTCGCGAGTTTTATCAGTGCGATGTAGATGCCATCGGCTCGTCGTCAATGGCGGTCGAGGCTGAGTTGATCTCCGCAGTGAGCGAGATATTGAAGCGGCTCGGCTTTAACGATTTTGTTGTCAGGCTAAATCACCGCGAGGTACTTGCTGACATCCTCGATACGGCTGGCGTGCCTGAAGAACTGCATGGCGACGCATTGGTCGCTATCGACAAACTCGACAAGATCGGGACCGAGGGCGTCGCAACCGAACTCGCGCAGCGTGGCGTTCCGGAAACCGCTTCGAAAATGCTCCTCGACATCTTCGAGCAAACCCATCGGATCATCGGTGAAGGCAAGGAAGTAAATCGAACGATCGTCAGCAATTTGATCAATATCGTAAGCAATGAAGTGCTGACCAAGATCGGCGAGATCCTCAAGTTCGCTCCGGGATGCCCAATAGAACTTGACCCATCGCTTGCTCGCGGTCTTTCGTATTACACCGGAGCCATCATGGAGATCAATGTTCCCGACCTCGCTGGATCGCTCGGCGGCGGCGGACGTTACGACGGCCTTATCGGGATGTTCGGTAAAGAGGAGATACCGGCATGTGGATTTTCGCTCGGGCTTGA
>CAYTDJ010000471.1:0-2542 GCA_964436265.1 uncultured Chloracidobacterium sp.
GAACAAAAGCTCGCCTATTTCTCGAGCGTAGATCAGCCGTTCACTGTCGCCCTGCTGCTGGACATGAGTTATTCCACGGTTTTCAAACTCAACGAGATACAGTCGGCGGCAATGCTTTTCGTTTCCCAACTGAAGCCGAACGACAAGGTTACGGTGATCGCCTTTGACGAAAAGCCGCGCATTCTATGTACGCCGACTAACGACCGAAGAGTGCTGAGGCTTGCTATCGAAGGAGCAAAGGTCGGTTCCGGCACAGCGTTATACGACAGTCTTGATCTCGCGGTCAACAAACCTCTCGCGAACGTACCCGGCAGAAAGGCGATCGTGCTTTTGACCGACGGTGTGGATACTTCAAGTGGAAAGGTGACGGCGCGCGACCTTAAGGACCTGTTCAGCGAAGAAGACGTGATCGTCTATTCGCTTCGTTACGATACCTATGACGACGTTCAGGCCAATCGACGCAAGGACGCCGAGATACGTTACGATGACGACGACCGGCCGTACGTTTTTGAAAGGCCGCGTGTCAGAGGCGAACGCGAAACGGACTACATAGAGGCACGCGAGTTCCTCGACATGATGTCCGACACGACCGGCGGACACGTTTTCAAGGTAAATTCCACAACCAATTTGAATGCGGCGTTCACGCGTATCGCCGACGAACTTCGCAAAACGTACAGTTTAGGGTATTATCCTACCGAAGAACGCCGCCCGGGCGTTACGTACACCCTAAAAGTTAGAATTTACCGTCCGAATCTTACGATCCGTACGCGCGATGTGTTTACCGCTCGTCCGAATTAGTTCGGCTTTCCCATTCATAAAAGGACGGGTGCTATTCGAGGAGATCAGATCTATGAAGAACAAGATATTTGTATCCGTTCTCGCCCTTGCGTTGATGCTTGCCGCGTCGCTTGCGGTCAGCGCACAGGATGAAACGATGACCAACGACGAAGTGATCTCGCTTACCAAGGCGGGATTGGCGGGTTCCATCATTATCGGAAAGATCCGCACATCGAAAACGAACTTCGATATGTCGACCGACGCTCTCATCAAACTGAAACAGGCCGGCGTCGGAGATGATGTGGTCGCCGCTATGTTGGAAGCGAAGAGCGGCAAGTCCGCGCCATCGACGTCAGGTGCCGCGCCGGCGGGCGCGACCGGCGACCCGAACGATCCGATGTCAAAGCACGGTTACGGGATCTATTTCTATGAGGAGACAGACGGCCAGCGGAAAATGACCCAGCTGCAGCCGAATGTTTCTGGTCAGAACCGAACGGGCGGAGCGTTTACGGCGTCGATCACGCCGTTCGGCCTCGGTAAGGTAAAGACAAAAGCCAACCTGCCGGGACGAAACGCGAACCTGCAGCTAAAGACGACGCAGCCGGTTTTCTATTTCTATCTCGACACGAGCAGCGGCGGCCTGAACACTGCCAGCGGTATTCCCTCGTCGCCAAACGAATTCACGCTGGTGCGTTTTAACCAACGCAGCGATAACCGCGAGGTAACCATTTCAAAGACAAACTCGTGGGGCGGCAAGGGCGGTTTGTCGGATGAATACGTCGTTCCGCTAAAGGCGGAAGACCTCGGCAACGGCATTTTCCGCATAACGCCGGGTGTTGATCTAAAGAAAGGCGAATATGGTTTTTACCTGGTCAATTCCGGAAACTCGAACGTGAACGCGGGCATCGGTTCGAAGTTCTTCGACTTTGGCATAGACATGACGCCGTAACGCCCGAACAACGGTGACCGCCGTCACATTACGGCGGCACGCGCAAGAGTAGCTTAACCTTGAAGATCGTCCTCCTCAGTGGTCTTCAGCTCATAGTAACGCCCCGGATGTTAGTTGGAGACATTCGGGGCGTTTTTGCGTCCCAAACTTTTCCTTCGCCAGTTCAAACAAACTGTCGCAACACCAAAAAAACATCAAAAAGATCCGTTTCGGCGCTTGCGTGCGGGCCTTACCGGGAGTAATATTTTGTTGGTCCCGCGTTCTCCACGAACATCGGGCCAAAAAGTGCGACGCCTCGGGTGTAGTGGGAGACAGCCGGGGCGTTTTCATTTTGTTTTTCCGCCGACGTCACCCAAATGGGTAATTTACGAACCCCGCCTCTAATGCTATTATCCGTAGCAACTTCCATGAACACGCTTTACTACGGCGACAACCTAAAGATCCTGCGGGAATACATCAAGGACGAGAGCGTCGATCTCATATACCTTGATCCGCCTTTCAATTCGAACCGCAACTACAACGTGCTTTTCCGCGACGAATCCGGTTCCGAGGCCGAATCTCAGATAACCGCGTTCGAAGACACGTGGCACTGGAACCATTCCGCCGAACAGACGTTTCACGAATTGATAAACACGCCCGATCAGGTCGGACGCATGATCGAATCTTTCCAGCAGTTCATCGGGAAAAACCAAATGATGGCGTATCTCGTGATGATGGCAGTCCGTTTAAAGGAACTTCACCGCGTTCTCAAACCGACAGGCTCGCTGTATCTCCATTGCGACCCGACCGCATCGCATTATTTGAAGATTCTTTTGG
>CAYTDJ010000472.1:0-2535 GCA_964436265.1 uncultured Chloracidobacterium sp.
CTCTCTATTGATTTATAGCCGGTACAGCGGCAGATGTTGCCATCCATCGAGGAGATGGCGGCTTCAAACGGTGAAATTGAGCCCTTACTAACGTGCGGGCTACTGACACAGAATCCGGTCAGGGACATCACAAATCCCACAGTGCAGAATCCGCACTGGGTTCCGCTTTCGTCGACCATCGCCTGTTGAACGGGTGTTAGCGAGCCGTCGCTGGGGTTGATCCCCTCGATCGTGACGATATGTTTTCCTGCGGCGTTTGCCAGCGGCATCAGGCACGAGGTCATCGAACGGTAACGGACGTCTTCATCGACCAGTTCGCCGACTAAGATCGTACAAGCCCCGCAATCGCCCTCTCGGCAGCCGATCTTCGTACCCTTCAAATTCTGGCGATAACGGACAAAATCAAGCACCGTCATACCTGACGGCAGATCGGTCGTGATGTCTTGGTTGTTGAGAATGAACTCGATCATCTGGCAAATTCAAACAGTATGTACAGGATAAACAGGATGGATTTTATAGGAATTAAGAATACCTATCCTGTACATCCTGTATGAATGATCGCCGCTTTCAGTACCTTCTTATCAGCACAACGCCGGCAGTGATAAGCAAGATACCGCCAACACGAGCAAGGCTTATTTCTTTCACGGGAACACCGAGCAGACCGAAATGGTCGATTATAAGCGTAACGAGCATTTGACCGGCGATTATCGAACTGAATGTCATCGCGACACCCAGTCGAGGAACGAGGATGACGGCAGCGGCAACGAAAAAAGCACCAAGAATTCCACCGATCCACGCGATCGGCGGGGCATTTTTAGCGTCTGCAAGCGTTGATAGCGTCTCGCCGGATAATAATGCGTAAACAAACAATGCGATAGTGCCCACGAGAAACGAAACAAACGCGGCGAGTATCGGGCTTTGCAATACCGACGCCATTTTTCCGTTCACGGTCGCTTGTGTCGGCATCATCGCACCGGCAAGAAGTGCGAAAAGCAGGTAAAGATATGTGTTAGACATCGATCAGTATTCGATCTTATCGGGTTTTTCTATCCAGCTTTGAAAAACTGCTAAGGCCTCTTCGCGCATCATCATCGAGATAGGAACCTTACGGCCTGCAAAATCGACTCCGCAAAGTTCATCGTAAATGAAAGCGTCATCAAACCCTGCCTCGGCGGCATCGTGGCGATTTCCGGCAATGTAGATCCTTTCGGGACGAGCCCAATAGATCGCACCGAGGCACATAGGGCACGGTTCACACGACGTATAGACAACACAGCCGTCGAGCTGAAATGAGTTCAAGTTTTGGCACGCTTGCCTTATCGCGACGATCTCGGCGTGTGCGGTTGGGTCGTTGCTCGATGTGACCTGATTGTTTCCTTCTCCGACGATCACGCCATCCTTAGCGATCACACAGCCAAATGGCCCGCCGAGGTTGCTGTCAACGCCGGCCTGAGCTAGCTCTATCGCTCGCGACATCAATTTACGATCGTCATCCGTCATTTGGGATTCACTTTGATCTCAAACAGGCGAGTCCACTGTTTTCCGGTCACAAACAGGCGATCGGCCGCGGCATCGTAGGCAATACCGTTCAGAACGTCCGCGCGCCTGTTTTTGCTCTGTTCGTCATCGACCATGGTGTTCAGATCGATGCGGCCGAGCAATTTGCCATCCTTTGGATCGATCCTGACGATCCAGCCGCTCTGCCAGATGTTCGCCCAGATCTCGCCCTTAACAAATTCCAGTTCGTTCAATTGCATAACCGGCTTACCGTTCTCATCCTTTACAACGATCGTGCGAACTGTCTTGAAGTCTTCAGGATTAACAAATCGGATCACATGAGTACCGTCGCTCATTATGAGATTCGTTCCGTCGTGGGTTAATCCCCAGCCTTCACCGGCGTATCGAAATTCACCGGTCTTCTTAAAGTTCAGATCGTAAACGAACGCGGTCATTTCCCGCCACGTAAGCTGGTATATCTTGTCGTTGAAGATCGTAATGCCCTCGCCAAAATACTCACGCGGTAGGTCATACTTTTGAAGGACCTTCCCGCTCGAAAAATCGACCTTTCTGAGGCTCGAGTAGAAATCGTCACCTTCTTTTCCGCCCGTACCTTCATACAAAACGCCGTCCTTGAATTCGAGACCTTGTGTAAATGCGGTCGGGTCGTGGGGATAGGTCTTGACGATCTCGTAGTTATATTGCGGAACAGCCGCCGGCTTTGGAGTTGCCACTTTATTGTTATTGTTTGGCGGCGGATTACCGCAGGCGATCGTCATTGCAGCAAGTAGAAAAAGAAAGTATAAGCGCATAAATTATCGTGTCAGCGCGCGGTTGATCGCACGTCGGAATGCATCAGGTGAAAGCCGGTGGACTTTCACACCATTCACAAAGATCGTCGGCGTACTGGACACCGCATAAAGCTCGCCATCGGAGATGTCTTTACGGATCTCGACGGCGGACCTTTCGGCGTTCAAGTCTATCTCAAACTGTTTTACATTCAAACCGATCTGTCCCGCGTAAGCTTTAAGCGATTCG
>CAYTDJ010000473.1:0-2524 GCA_964436265.1 uncultured Chloracidobacterium sp.
ATGTCAATGGAAGTGACTGGCGACGCAAGACTCGAGTCGATAGCAAAGCAAGTAGGCGAAAAGCTACGGAACGCCCTTGATTCGTAGTGATCGGACTCCTCAGGGCGCAAATTTGAAACGTCGTCAGGTAAAAATCATCGTCGCAATTTAGCCCTTTCTGGTAACATATCCCTATCTCACCAGGATAGGCTAAATATGCGTATTCGTGTTGTTTCGTTTTCGCTGGTCATCGTCTCACTCTTTTTCGTTGTCGGGACGCTTTGCGCTCAAACAAAACCTGAGGACGAAGAGATCAAAGTCGATACCGATCTTGTCGAAGTCCCGATCGTCGTTTCCGATAGATTAGGCAAGCCGCTGCTGAATCTCAAGAAAACCAGTTTCATTGTTTACGAAGACGGAAAGCCCCAGGAAATAGCAAGTTTTTCTGCTGCAAGTGAGCCATTTGAAGTTGCTCTTGTGCTGGATACTTCAGGATCAACGCTCGCCGAACTCCCTCTGATCCGTCGTGCGGCTCAGAATTTCATAGCTTCGCTTCGCCCCGGCGACAGAGTCTCCATAATCGCGTATCGGGCGCTTCGAGAAGCCGGAAGATCTAACGCCATTTCGGAAGTGATGATCCCCCTGACGGATGACCGGGCTGCGTTGAACAAAGCCATTGACCTAGTTCAAAACAGTTTCGGTACGCCGTACTACGACAGTTTGGTTCAGGTGGCCGAGCGAGTATTCCGTGACCCGCCGACCGAGCGTTTTCGGGGCCGGCGCGCGATCGTAGCCCTTACGGACGGGGTCGATTCGACGAGTGCTTCTGATTTTGAAGAGACAAAAGAGCTAGTTGGCGAGACTGGGGCCGCGGTCTATTTCATAAAGATCGACACGCAGGAGTTCTTTGAAGAAAATCTCCTGGGTGACTGTACCGTCTCGAAACGGTTCTCGCAGTCACAAATGCGGCGATATTACAGGAAATTCGTTTCCGGGCCGAAAGCCGAAAAGGCCGCGAATTTTTGCGACCTTGGAGATTTTGAAAGGCTCGCGATCAGTAAAAAGTTATATGAGCTTGCGGATACGGAGATGAAGGACCTGTCAAAGGTGTCTGGCGGAAAGGTGTTTCCGATCACGGATCTAAGCGAGGCAAGGGCAGCGTTCAAACAGGTTGCCGACGAGATCGGAACCAAATACAGCCTTGGCTACTATTCATCAAATGAAAGGCGGGACGGTACCTATCGCAAGATTCGGGTTGAAGTGAAGGGATTGCCTCCAGGTACCATTGTACGATCTCGCGAGGGGTATACCGCTCCGACGCGCTGATGGGCGTTGCGCCGTGGTTGCGCCGGCGCGGGTGGCGCAGGTGGCGCAAGCCTGGCGCAGACTATCAATTCCGCATTGTTTTGGCGAGATCTCGCCATTAAAATGAAAATATGACAAACAGATTTCGACGGATCTGCCTGATGGTATTGGATTCGGCGGGCATTGGCGAAATGCCCGACGCCGCCGATTGGGGCGATGCCGGGGCCGATACACTAGGCAATATTTTCAAAAGCCGGGTCGTTAGCGTTCCGAATCTGCAAAAACTCGGGCTCGGTAACATCCGGCCTCTGAACGGAGTTCCGGCGGCGGAGTCACCTATCGGCTCATACGGTAAGTGCACATTAAAGTCGAACGGAAAGGACACGACGACAGGCCACTGGGAAATGGCCGGTATTATTTTGAAGAAAGCGTTTCCCACGTTCCCGAATGGTTTTCCGCAGAGAATTATCGATAGGTTCGTTACCGAAGCAAACGTCCCTGGCATACTCGGCAACATTCCGGCAAGCGGCACAGAGATCATAAAGGAACTTGGCGAGGAACATGTCCGGACCGGAAAACCGATAGTTTACACCTCTGCCGATTCTGTTTTTCAGATCGCCGCACATGAAGAAGTGGTACCGATCGATCGTTTGTATGAAATGTGCGAGATAGCCCGACGCATTTTGGATGGCGAAGACAAAGTGGGACGCGTGATCGCACGGCCTTTTCTCGGAACGAGCGCAGCAGATTTTAAGCGAACCGAGAACCGCCACGATTACGCCGTTCCTCCGCCGAGTGAAAATTTGCTGCCGATGCTGAACGATGCGGGCCTAGACGTTGTCTGTATCGGTAAGATCGCGTCGATCTACGATTCGTTAGGAGTAACAGAGGACCTTACTGCGAAGAACAACGATCAGACCATTGACCAGACTATTAACGCGCTTAATGCTGAATCACGTGGATTGATATTCAGCAATCTGGTCGATTTCGATATGCTCTACGGCCATCGCCGCGATACCGAAGGCTATGCTAAAGCTCTCGAACATTTCGACTCCCGTTTGCCGGAGATCACCGCGGCAATGCACGACGACGATGTCCTGATCCTTACCGCAGATCACGGTAACGATCCGACCTACAAAGGTTCCGATCACACACGCGAATACGCACCGCTTCTTGTTTATGGCAAAACCGCAAAACCCGGTGTAGATCTCGGTACCCGGGGCTCGCTCTCGGACATTGG
>CAYTDJ010000474.1:0-2523 GCA_964436265.1 uncultured Chloracidobacterium sp.
GCCGTCAATAACAGTGCCAACATTGCTGGATTAATGGGAACAAATGAAAAAATAGCCAATGATTCTCCGGATTTGTTCGTTAAGTACAGCGACGAAATTAACAAAGCTTACGAACGGGCAGTTCGCGACGCGCTGCTAAAGCACAAAAGAGCAGGAAATCCAGTCGCGGTTGAACGGGATGGAAGATTGGTGATTCTCCAACCCGACGAGATCGAGATAGATACCGAGGCGAATGAACCGAACCGTTGACCTCATACTCCCCGCGAGCGAATCGCACCTTCCCGGCGACTTCGTGGTACACCGTGCCTTGCCCCGGAGGGAATTGAGGCGTGTCGGCGGGTTTGTTTTTCTCGATCATTTCGATCAGCCGGACATCACGCCGGAGCTTTTCGACGTGCCGCCGCACCCGCATGTCGGGCTGCAGACGGTTACTTATCTGTTTGAGGGCGAGATCCTTCACACTGATTCGCTTGATTACCAGCAGTTGATCAGACCTGGCGACGTGAATTGGATGACTTCCGGCCGGGGCATTACCCACAGCGAACAGGTTATCGAAACCCAGCAGCGAATACACGGTTTACAAAGCTGGGTTGGCCTGCCGCGCGACAAACGAAAGGTCGAACCAGCGTTCGAGCACTTCTCGAAAGACGTTCTGCCGAAGATCGAGGGTACGGGATTTTCAATGACTGTCATCGCCGGCGAGATTGACGGTAAGCGTTCGCCGATACCGACCTATCGGGATCTTGTTTACATCGACATCCGTGCAGCCGCAGGGATATCACACCAATTTGCCGTCAACCCAACGCACGAACTTGCTGTGTATGTCGCCGAAGGTGAGGTTCGGATCGGAGATAGGACGTTGTCTCGGCACGACCTTGGGAAACTCTCGAGCGGCGAAACGTTTGCGTTTGAGGCCTCGAACTATGTGAAGTTTGTGCTGATAGGCGGTGAACCTCTCCCTGAACCGACTGTCATCTACTGGAACTTCATAACTGACACCATCGGAGAAGCTAAACAACGCTTGAAAGACTGGGAAGACGGCGAATTCGCACGCGTGAATAAATATCGCAAAATATCTTTGACTACCGACGAAGCAGTAGCCCTGCGAATGGAACTGCTGTGAAACACGGTTCAGACTACCCCGAAACAACATTCGTCGATGATCTCGATGCGTCTATCGCACGATATACTTCGGAGTTCGGCTATCGTCTCGACATGATCGTTCCGGCGGATTCGCCGACTGCCGCGTTGCTGTCGCGTGACGGCGAGAGATTGCGTCTCGAAATGTCAGCACGGCCCGCGGAAAGTTCAGAAACATGGATTGCAGGCCGTGCGGGGATGATGTATCGCAATCTGATTCCAAACAGACTTGGTGGAAAGCTGATCGCATCACACATACGGCTGACTGCGGGCGGTGAAGTGCCCGACTACGTTCACTATCACAAGGTCCAATTTCAAATGATCTACTGTGTCCGCGGTGCGATAAGGGTCGTTTACGAAGATCAAGGCGAGCCGTTTTGGCTGCATCCGGGCGATTGCGTGCTGCAGCCGCCCGAGATCCGTCATCGGGTGCTGTGGGCGGAGGCAGGTTCTGAGGTCGTTGAACTCGGAATGCCGGCGATTCACGAAACCTGGGTCGAACATGACATAGTACTCCCGACGCCGGAGATAAAACCGGATCGCGTTTTCCACGGCCAGCGATTCGTGCGGCACATTGCTGATCGAGACGCGGACGTCTTGGTCCACCCCAACAATTGTGAGATCCGCGACACCGGAATTTCGGCGGCAACAGGTGGTTTTGCCGACGTAAAAGTGATCCGCTGTAAAGACAGTGAATTTGAACCCAAAGTGTTCTCCGATAACCGTCAGATCATCTTCTGCTTCATCCTAGCTGGTAGTATCAAGTCGACGTTGATGGATGGTTCCGTTGAGGTGGTATCAGCTGGTAGCGCATTTATCTTCGACAGCGAGCGTATCGACGGATACGAGTGTGTTGGACCAAGCGAGGTACTGTTAGCTGCCTTCTAGCGCTACTTTTTAGGAGTAGCGGAAGTGGCTGTATCAGACTTTGTTATCGTGTTGACGCGAGAATTATCGGTGATAGTTGGCTTTTTGCCATTGACGTACTTTGAATATTGAACCGAATTGTTGGTTCCGTTGGTTATGATCTCGGCGGCGGCGTTCAACGTAACCTGATTGTTATTGCCGTTCACCATCACCTGGCTGCACGCACCTTTAATATCGACCACGTGATCGTTTCCGTTAACCATTACGCGGTTATATTTGTCGCAGTTTATCTTCTTTTTGTCCGTAGCGCGGCTTATGAAGATCTGGGGGCCCCGAAAAGACGTGTCCGTGGTCACCACCTCTGCGGGATCGATCGGCTCTTCGACGACAACAACCTTTTCTGGTGTCGGTGTGGGCTGAAACTTCTCAAGGCTTTTCTTAGTTATGTCGCTTTGGACTTCACATCCGGTCGTGTAAAAGCAGATCGCCAACACTGTAAATACTCCACAGCCTTTC
>CAYTDJ010000475.1:0-2515 GCA_964436265.1 uncultured Chloracidobacterium sp.
CGACATTTCGGTCAATATACAAACCGTCTTCGTCGGGACCGCGATGACGGATGGCCTCATTCATCCGCTCCAGCATCGAGCGATCTGCGGCCGATCCGCCGCTATTTACGAATCCTGTAATTCCGCACATTTAATTTAGACCGCTAACTCCATCTGGCATCCCATGCAGATCTCGCCTCCGTCTCGCTTCCAGCATTGATCTTTTGTCTTCCTTTCGCTCCTGATATATTGTCCATCCTACGGCAATGAACAAAAATAGAAAGACCTGAATCTGCGTTCGCTGACGATAGGCTGTACCTACATTGCTCTGAAAAATGGAATAGACAAGTGTCAACATTCCGCTAAATATCAGTATCGGAAATGTGGACCTGAGGCGGTGCTTTATCGAATACCAAATGCCCCAGACCGCAAACGGGATCATTGCCCACCACACGAACACCTCGGGAAGCGTTATTGCCTGACGGAGATTTCTTACGTCCCACGGAAACGGAGCAAAGACCAGGTAGATGAATCCGATCGGCAGGGCAGTGATCGCACCTGCCGTGGTGGTTACGTCCACATCTTCCGTATATCCCGATTCGGCAGACCTTGCTTGATCCAAGCGGCTGTTCTGTATGCGTTCGAGATCACCGTATCGCTCAAGATCACTGCTTGCGGTTCGAATGATGCCAAGATACGTCAAGGCAACGCCCATCAGAACTAAAGCCGCTGCCCGTCGCAAGATCGAACCGCTGGTATTTGAAAGTCCGACAATGAAGCTTCCCGCTACCGCCACGGCGATCATGTAGAAAATATAGAACCGCAAAGAAATGATCCCGCCGAGAGAAAGGACAAGTAAGACAAGCGCCGCGTAATTGAAGCGTTCTTGGAGTTTCAGCACCATCGAGATCGAAAGCACCAAAAGAAAGATGATCAAGCCATCCTTCATCAGTTGAGAGGACCAAATGATAAATGACGGGAAAACCGCGATCGCAATGGCGGAAAACCGTGCGACTCTCCGATTCTGAAATATCTTTTCGGCACAATAGTGCACAAGGGGGGCCGTTGCCGCACCGACCACTCCGCAAAAGCTCTGGGCCGCAAGGAAATTCTTCCCAAAAATGTAATAGATCGCCCCGACCAGATAGGTCATCCCCCATCCGGGACCAGCCATTGATGTAGCTCTTAATAGCTCATTTGAATCGGCCGGCACGTCTCCCATCAAATAATCGTAGAAGATCACTCCGCGAAAATGGTAGGTTGTCGCATCGCCGCCAAAGAACTCCCTCAACTCAAGCACATAAATGAAGAACCCAAACGCTAGACGCACCACAAGTCCGACAATGAATACCTTCGTTAAGAACTCTGGTTCTGTCGAATAAAATCGGATCAGAATTATAAATGCAGCGGAAAGAAAGACCGCGATCACAGCCGCCCCGAAAACATCCGGCACGACAAGCGAGAATAGGCCCGCCCCGATCAGGACGATCAATGTTCCGGCGATGATAACGTTGTTCTGCACCTAAACGTTTGCTGTCGGGGATCCCACAGGTCGATCAAATATCGTCAGGAAGGTCATTACGCGTTTTCTTTTCAGTAAGAAACTTTCCTTCGTCGTCCAACTCCTTTATCTCTTTTGCGGGAACACCGCCGATCAACATGAACGGCCTATCGAATTTACCGGCAATTACGGCCCCGATCCCCACAATGCATTTCGAAGCTATTTCGCCGCCCGGCGCGATCCTGATCTCCGATCCAAGATATGTTCGCTCACCAATGATCACCGGCTGGGTTTTCTGGCGATTATGCGTCCAGATGGAAGAGTTGCGTCCGCCGAGTATGACTCGATTCCCGAATTCGACCCTGTCCGTGAAATCGATCTTGTGCGAAGCACCAATCATACTTCCGTCGCCCATGATAAACCTCGGATCGATCTCGTTTACGACTTCTGGCTCCGGGATAGAATTGATCTCATTAAGCCTGAGTATCTCGCAATATCGGCCCAATCTGATTTCATCTCCGCCGCGAAATATGTTCAAAACGCCTATCCGTGTATGCTCGCCTATCGAAAGTTTGTCGACGCCCGTGAAAACATTGAAATGCCCTATCGAAACGTCATCCCCGATCTCCACTTCACGGGCATCAATGATCGAAAACCCGATCCTCACTCGCTTTCCGATCTTGTATCCAAAAACAAGGCGAAAACATACCTTCGCGATCGGCGATGGGAGCAGCGCCGTCAACGCAAGCGAGATTAGTCTTATCCTTCGAATCACAAAGAACTTATTTTACAAGACTGTGTGCCGCAAGTTCCGCGGTAGCGGATGAAACACGGTCCTGAGCTTCCTGTCCTTGAACCCAGGAAAGCAGTTCCTCGAGACCGTCTTCAAGAACGACCTTAGGTTCATAGCCAAGAAGCCTTCGAGCTTTCGAAATGTCAGCAACACAATGCCGAATATCTCCGACTCTATATTTGCCTACGATCTCAGGTTCGATGTCCTTACCCAACCCTTTTGAGATAAGGCGGGCAATGTCC
>CAYTDJ010000476.1:0-2506 GCA_964436265.1 uncultured Chloracidobacterium sp.
ACGATCGCCTGGCCGATATCGGCGGGCGAATTAACGACGCGTATGCCGGCTTCGTTTAGGGCCTTCATTTTTTCGGCAGCGGTTCCCTTGCCGCCGGAAATGATCGCACCGGCGTGGCCCATGCGGCGTCCCGGCGGTGCGGTCTGGCCGGCGATAAATGCAACTATTGGTTTTGTGACATTGTCTTTTGCATAGGCCGCCGCTTCTTCTTCCGCAGTACCGCCGATCTCACCGAGCATAACAATGGCGTCGGTCTCGTCATCGGCTTGGAAAAGCCGCAGAGCATCGGTATGCGTCGTGCCGATGATCGGGTCGCCTCCGATTCCGATCGCTGTCGACTGGCCCAGGCCCAGCGCAGTTAACTGGCCGACAGCTTCATACGTCAGCGTGCCCGAGCGTGAGACTACGCCGATCCTTCCCTCTTTATGAATGTGTCCGGGCATGATGCCGATCTTGCACTTTCCGGGCGAGATGATGCCGGGGCAGTTCGGGCCGATGACGCGAGTGTTCTTGTCGCGAAGATATTCCTTAGCTTTGACCATGTCCGCGACGGGAATTCCCTCGGTGATACAGACGACCAGCGGAATGCCTGCGTCGGCCGCTTCCATTATCGCGTCGGCCGCAAATGCCGGAGGAACGTAAATGACCGATGCATTAGCCCCAGTTTCTTTTACGGCGTCCGCCACCGTATTAAAGACGGGAATGCCTTCGTGGGTCGTGCCGCCTTTTCCGGGCGTAACGCCGCCGACCACGTTCGTGCCGTAATCGACCATTTGCAGCGTGTGAAAAGTGCCCTCTTTGCCGGTTATCCCCTGAACGATCAGACGTGTGTTCTTGTCGACTAAAACTGCCAAAGCGCTTGTCTCCTAAATGAATATGCTGTTGAAAACAAAGGCAAAGTATATCACGACGAGTAATTACCCTGGCAATTGAATGTATCGAGGTTTTTTTCTGAACTTTTTCCGTCCGTGAATCGTTTCAGACAATAACTTTCGAGGTTTCAGCCTGCGCGCATTCCCGTCCGCATCGCCGAACCGAATTCTTCTTTGTTTATGCGCCAGCTCTATTCATTTTATACCGACGCTTTCTGGATAGCCCTTAAATCGATCCTTGAGCACAAGCTGCGCGCCTTTTTGACGCTGATCGGCATCATCATTGGTGTCGCCGCGGTCATCGTTGTTGGCGCATCGATACAGGGACTGAAAACGTACGTTATAGATCAGGTGTCGAAAGTGCTCGGGTCGAATCACTTCATGATCACCCGAATGGCAATGATGGAGCGCGTTTCTGACGAGGAGTTTGAGCGGCGGAACAGATTGTACAGGGACGTGACCTGGGAGGAATACAACTACGTTCGCGAGAACTGCAAACTATGCACCTATGTCGGCGCGCAAATGAACGCGGGCGCCGATCTGCAGGAAGGCACCGTCGAAATGCCGTCTGTCCGTATGCAGGGCGTGACCGACAATATGTCGGAGATCGAAGATAAGACTCTGGTCGAAGGCCGATTTTTCTCTAAGGAAGAGGTTGACCGCACGGCGGCAGTTGCCGTTATCGGAATGGACGTGAAGGAGAAATTTTTCGAATTTACGTCCCCGCTCGGCAAGACACTCAAGATTCGCGGCGTTCCCGTGACGATCATAGGCGTCGAGCAGAAACGCGGTTCGTTCTTTGGCCAGTCGCAGGATCGGCACATGTATATTCCGATCACGCTTCACAACCAGATCTTTAATCGCACGGGCGGTCTGCAGATACATGGGAAAACGGCGACGCCTGATAATTTCAAGGCATCGATCGATGAGGCTAACCTGCTGTTGCGAAACAAGCGGCAGCTGTTAGGCAGCCAGGAAAGTAATTTTTCCGTCGTGAACGTGGACGAATTCAACTCAACGATGGACAGCATAACCGGCGCGATCGCGGCAGTCGTGATACCGATCACGATGATCATTCTGGTCGTCGGCGGCATCGTAGTGATGAACATCATGCTTGTGTCCGTGACCGAGCGGACATTTGAGGTCGGACTAAGAAAGGCCCTCGGTGCGACCCGCAACCAGATCCTTCTGCAATTTCTAATTGAATCGGCTCTGCTCTGCGTCGTAGGCGGACTGCTCGGATTATTGCTTGCTACTGGGGCGACTCGGCTAGTGGGGTATCTGTTGGAGATGACCATGACGATCACGATGTTTTACGTGATCCTTTCGGTCGCGGTGTCCAGCATTATCGGGGTTGTCGCGGGTCTCTATCCCGCATGGAAGGCGGCTCGGCTTGATCCGATCGTTGCCTTAACGAAGAGTTAATATGGCAGTCTCAGCATCGCTTCCTATCGAAGTTCTCAAGATGGCGTACGACAGCGTCGTCTCGCACAAGTTCCGTTCTTTTTTGACGATCCTTGGGATCGTGGTCGGGATCTTGACGGCGATATTCGTTGCGTCGATCCTGACCGGAATGAGGCAGAGCATTGTCGCGATGTTCGAGGACTCCGGAACAAATATTATCTATCTTTTTC
>CAYTDJ010000477.1:0-2506 GCA_964436265.1 uncultured Chloracidobacterium sp.
GACAAGGTGGGGGCAGCTGAGAACTCGTTCGTCAAGCTTGTATATCGCATACTGCAAGGGCGGTCCGACGCGCGTGACGCCGTTCATCGGCCCGGAGCCTTCGGCTCCCGCCATCAGTCGCAGATTTGTTACCCCGTTTGCTTTAAGAAAATCCAGCTCACGGCGAAGACGCTCGATCCCGCGTTTACGGTCTTGTTCGAGGCCGAGAAGGCTGCCGTACCAGTAATTCGTTCCGACGAAATAGTACGGTTTGCCACGGGACAATAGCTGTTCGCCTTTGACGGAAATTAACGCGGAGGGCTGAGCATTGACAATGGCCGCGGCGGCAGCGATCACCGCGACGGGAAAGTGTCGAGAGAACATAACGGCCTATGTTAATCCATAGGCCGGACGAATCAAACCGGATCAATCGCGATGCCAGCTTACGCGGACGACCTTGTTCTCATGAGAAAAGTTATATTGCAGTTCACCTGAATATGCCTTCTTGAGTACGTGACCGAGCCGCTGTGCGAGGTGGTCGGTAGTTGTTTCGATATCCAGCGTGTCGAGGCCTTTTTTGGCGTTCCACGACATTATGCGTGAGATGGGATTATCTTCCCTTGCACGGAGTTCTTCATTCCTTAATAGGCTGTCGATCTCGACATGATGTAATGCGTAGAATTTTCCATCGATCGTAACTTCGCCACCGTAAGTCCCGGCCGCAACCTGCTTGCATGCGGGGCATTCGACCGTCTGTTTCGGCGGCGCGATATGCAAGGCACGGGCCCGCATTCCGGAGATCCAGCGCTTGTTCTCGAAGACCGCGCCGCAGGTCTTGCAGACTGCATTGTGGCCGGCCATCGCTTCTCGATGCTCGCCGCCCTCGTGATCGACACGCTTGGTAAACGTGGTGTTCGTGTATGGTTTTTGGGTTCTCATATGGTTTCCCCCTACGGACTTATCTGAAATTTGATAGCGCAAACATTGTGCCTGTGAGACACATCCGTAATCACGGGGCGATACCGGGTGCGACGGTTGCACGCGCGAAGGAATTCACGGAGACGCGGACGATTTTGCTCGGTGCGGCAAGAACTCAATTAAGGTTTACAATGGAACTGATACCAATGTCTAAAGACACCAGATCGGTCGACGAGACGGCCTTACTCGATCTCCCGTCGGAGCCTTTTTCCCGGGACACGGATACCGTTCTCGAGAATCTCGGCGTTGATCCCTCAAATGGCCTTGCAGCCGACGATGTCGAAAATCGGTTGGATCAGTTCGGTCCAAACGTCGTCGACACCGAGCGGACATCGTCTCGGTTGAAGATGCTGCTCGGCCAGTTCACCAGCATCGTTGTTTGGCTGTTGATCGCGGCCGCAGCCGTTGCATTCATAACGGATTCGGCTTTGGAAGCTATCGCGATCCTCACGGTCCTGGTCCTGAACGCCCTCATAGGTTTCTTCATCGAGGTTCAGGCAGACAATGCTCTGGTCGCTCTTCGGCACGCTACAAAAACCTCTGCCCGCGTCCGACGCGAGGGGCGCGAGGAAGTGATCGACGCGTTCGGACTCGTTCCCGGCGACATCATTGTAGTCTCAGCCGGCGACCGAGTTCCGGCGGACGCGAGACTGATCGAAGCCGCAAGCCTCAGGTGCGACGAATCATCCCTGACAGGTGAGAGTGTCGCCACAAATAAGTCGACGACATCGGTCGAGCTCTCCACGCCGCTTGCTGACCGCAGTCCGATGATCTTTCTGGGAACAAATGTTGTCGCGGGCCGGGGCGTTGCCGTCGTGACGGCGACGGGTGAAGACACCGAGATCGGCCGCATCGGAGCGAGCCTGCTGCTTGCCTCTGAACGAAGCACACCGCTGGAACGACGGCTTGCCGAACTCGGAAAGCGTCTCGTCTATGTGGTACTCGGAATAGCCGCTATCGTCATGGTTGCGGGTGTACTCCGCGGAGATGAGATCTGGTTAATGGCTAGGGTCGCGATCAGCCTTGCCGTTGCCGCGGTTCCCGAAGGCCTTCCCGCGGTCACCACGCTGATCCTTGCGTTAGGAGTTCTACGCATGGCTCGGCGGAATGCGATCGTCAGAAGACTGGCGGCGGTCGAAACCCTGGGAAGCACGACCGTCATTTGCACGGACAAGACCGGCACGCTCACCGAAAATCGGATGACGGTCCAGGAGATCCATCTTGCAGATGACCGCCGTATCGAGCTCGATGGAATTCCGCGAAAGGCGGATAGCGATCCGATGCTCGACCGCCTGTTAAGAGTAGGCATTCTCTGCAGCGAAGCGTCGTTTCACCCGACACAGGGAAAAGCCGTCGGCGACCCGACCGAGACCGCCCTTATACACGCTGCGATAGAACTCGGAATGGACCCGGAATTCGAACACTCTCGTCAAACAAAAACGTCTGAGATCCCATTCGACGCAACCGTCAAACGGATGACGTCCGTGTTCGTCGACGAGAACGGAGATCGCCGCGCGTTTCTAAAGGGAGCACCGGCCGTCATCCTGAG
>CAYTDJ010000478.1:0-2505 GCA_964436265.1 uncultured Chloracidobacterium sp.
GAAGCGAAGCGTGTCCTGCTGGATATTTTCCACTTTCATTACTTAACGGTCGAAGACTGCATTGAAACAAGAAATCAGCCAAAGGTCGAAGCTTTTCCGAATTACATCTACTTTATTTTTCATGGGATAAAGCCCGGCGTGACTGGTCCGGGAAATTTCGTCACCAAGGAGCTTGACGGTTACCTCGGCGAGAATTTTGTCGTCACTTTTCACGACCAGCGTTTCAGGAGCATCAAAGCCGTAAAGCAGCAGATCCGTTCAAGCAACTTCGTCTGCAGACGAGGTGCTGCATACCTGCTGCATCAGATATTGGATCAACTTGTAGACCTCTATATGCCGATCGTCGATGAATTTGACGAAGCGATAAATGACCTTGAAGAGCGTGTTTTCGACATGAAGAAGAGCAGCAATGCGATCCTCGAAGAGATCATGGATCTTCGCCGGAGCGTTGCCAGGATGCGGCGAATTTCCGCAAGGCAACTCGAAGTGTTTTACCGTATCTCACACGGCGAGTTTCCCCAAATACCGGAACACATACTCCCGTTCTTTCGTGACGTTCACGACCACTTGCTACGCATATCTGACCTGTCCGAGGGTTATCGCGATCTGGTCAGCAGTCTCTTCGACATTCACTTTTCGGTCATGTCCAATAGAAGCAATGAAGTAATGAAGACACTGACCATTCTTTCGTCGATCATACTGCCGCTGTCTCTAATAGCGGGGATCTACGGAATGAATTTCGAATATATGCCGGAATTGAAATCGCCCGTCGGCTATTTCATGACTCTCGGAGCAATGGGACTGATAACTATCTTGCTCTTAGTATATTTTTGGAGGCGAGGATGGATCTTCCAGGGTGAAAGCGTTGCCGAATTGCCCTCTCGAAAGGACGAAGAAAATGACCCTAGTTTAGGCTCTCCATGATTCTCGCCACCTGTAGATCCCCAAAACCGTAAACTCCAGCCCGTTTTCGAAATTCGGGAAAGACCGTTTCGATGTCATTAAGTCCTGACCCCATGATCTCTCTCACTATCTCTGCCGGCCGAGTGTCGATCTCGAGTGCAGCTTCGCAGACTTCCTTGAGAAATGGGAAACAAGCTGATCGGTAATTACCGAGATCCTCCAACTGCTCAGAGTCACGCTCTGCGAAGGCTCGCCACAGACGTGTACCTATTTCAATATCTTTCTTACTGAATTGGATCCTGGACTCGAAACATGATGAAAGATCTTCTGCAGCGTGATCTCCAAAGCCTTTCCAAACGTCGTCGGGCGAGACATTGCCGGGTGCGATCCTGAAGATGTCTGCCAAGCTGTCATGCAGCTGATCCAGGCAAAACCACATATTCACGCTGCAAAACAGTTCGTACTCAAACCAAAGGAACACTTCATCTCCTTCATTAACGTCCGAAAGCTTGAGCAATTCATCAGCGACCTTTTCCTGAAACACGATCTCATCCTCTCCGTATTCCGACAAGACGAATCGTGCTCTCCGATCCCAGAATTCCTCGGCAGGGGCGTTATCTATCGGACCGGTGATGAGTACATCGCGGAAAACGATCACCTCGCCCTTAAGGCCGGTTTTGCGAAACTCTTCGACTTGAGCGTCACCGGGTAAAACGTGGTAGATCATATCGATAGGCCAATGGCGTAGATAATAGAAAGGCAAACCCCGGCATAGACCCCGGCCAGTATGTCATCGGCACACACCCCGATACCGCCCGGCAGAACTTGAAGATAGTCGATGGGGTAGGGTTTCCAAATATCGAATAGACGAAAAAGGAGAAACCCCGCACCTATCAGCCACCATGAAGTTGTGAACGGAATGAATAGAAAAACGATCAGCTGTCCGATAACTTCGTCGACAACAGCTTCAGATGGGTCTGAATTACCAAGCAGTTCGGTCGCGCGGCCCGCCGCCCAGACTCCCAAAAGCGAAAAAAGCAGGAAGATCATCAGGATGACCGCATGGATCGCCGCTACCAGGAATTGGGGATCAGTGATGCTGGGCGCATAACGGTAAGAAGCAAAAGCAGAAGCAAGCACTGTATAGATCAAAACGGCAACAAGCGATCCCCAGGTGCCGGGAGCGAGAGGTAAATACCCGACTCCTACCGTCGTCACAGCAAGCGCAAGATAGTCTTTTATTCCTTCAGGTTTTCGGCGCTTTATGTCTGACTTGATGCCCACGTTAAAATTCGATCCCCTGTTGAGCATAAATTCCCGCGTGGAACGGGTGCTTGATCTCTTTCATTTCTGTGACAAGGTCGGCGGCTTCAATCAGTTCCGGCGGAGCGTTTCGTCCGGTCGCGATAATGTGTAAGTGCGGCTGTTTCTCGCGAACGGATCTTATTTCATCGATGACCTTGATCACATCCAGAAATTTATAATCCAATACGTAAACAAGCTCATCGAAAACAAGCAGGTCATACTCTTCGCTTTTCATTTTCTCGACGCAAAGGGCCCACGTCTCTTCGCTTGTCTTAATGTCTTGGGTCTTATCGTTCG
>CAYTDJ010000479.1:0-2491 GCA_964436265.1 uncultured Chloracidobacterium sp.
CTCTATGGTCCCGCGTCGATGGACGAACCGGCGACGGCGATCCTGCTCGAGACAGAATCGCCAAATGAGGCGGCGACTCGGGCCCAAATTCAGATGACCGACCAGACGGCGGTCTTACCGACCGGTACGGGCGATATTGCCACAAGGAAGAGTTTTGACAAACGCCTGCTCTTTGCGCCGCTCGCACTCGCGGTGATAGTTTTTGGCGGATTTTTCGGCTATCGGTATATCACTCCGGACAAGCAGATCGAGTCGATCGCCGTGATGCCGTTCGTCAATGAAAGCGGGAATACGGATGTCGAGTATCTTTCAGACGGGATGACGGAGACGCTGATCAAGAGTCTCTCTGGCCTGCCAAATATGGATGTGAGACCGCGGTCGGCGGTGTTTCGCTACAAAGGCAAGGACACAGATCTCCAGACGCTCGGCAAAGAACTGAATGTGCAGGCGATCCTAAATGGCCGTGTGATCCAGCGAGGCGAGCTTCTGACGCTGAGTCTGGAATTGGTCGACGTTCAAAAGAACCGGGTCATTTGGACCGAGCAATATCAGCGGCGGCAAACGGATGTCGTCTCTCTTCAAAGCGAGATCGCGAAGGATGTTTCCGCGAAGTTGTCGCCGCGGCTTTCCGGTGTTGACGAGGCCAAGGTCTCAAAGCAGGCAACGGCCGATCCTGCTGCATACCAGGCGTACCTCAGAGGACGGTACTTCTGGAACAAACGAACCGCTGAAGGCATGAACAAGGCTATCGAACAGTTTCAGATCGCGATAGACCGTGACGCTAATTATGCCCTGGCATTCACCGGCTTGGCGGACAGTTATTCACTTTTGCCCAACTACGTTCCAACCGCTCCGGCGGATACGCTTTCCCGAGCAGAAGGGTTTGCCAGACAGGCAATTGCCATCGACGCTCAGTTGGCCGAACCGCACGCTACGCTTGGCAATATCTATTACAGCAAGTGGCAGTGGGCAGACTCGGAAACTGAATTCAAACGAGCCCTCGAACTCAATCCGAATTACCCGACCTTGTATCACTGGTACTCAATCCTCCTTTTTGCTTTGGGGAGAAATGACGAAGGGGACGCGATGATAACGCGCGCCCACGAACTCGACCCGATGTCCAGCATCATTAGCCAAAACCTCGCTCAGACATATCGAAGGAAGGGTGATCACAAGGCCGCAATTGAACTTTGCCAAAAGATCATCGATCTTGATCCAAATTTCCCGGGCGGCCACTTTGTAATTGCGTGGTCATATCTGAAAACGGGACGCAATGATGAGGCGATCGCCGAATTTCAGAAGTCGGTCGAGCTCATTGGTCGGAATTCGAGTACTTTTGGAGAACTCGGTGCTGCGTACGCACTCTCGGGCCGCACGAAGGAAGCCCAAGCGATGCTCAAGAAGTTGGAGGAACTATACAGGAAAAAAGAAGCGGAGGGGAAAGACATTGCGATCGTTTACGCCAGTCTTGGAGACAAAGACAAGGCATTTGAATGGCTGGAAAAGGATCTTTCCGCGCGCACCGTTTCTTTGCCCGAGATCCGATGGTCGGCAGGCTGGGAACTGCTCCGCGACGACCCGCGATACAAGGACCTCCTGAAACGGATGGGTCTGCCGGAATAGAATATATGAAGCGTGTATTTCAGATCACCTCAATCACCTGCCTCTTGCTTTCCTTCTCGGCCGTGGGAATTGCTCAGGTTGCCGTTCCGATCGAAAAGGAGCCGATGCACCGGCTCAAGTTCGAGAACGAATTTGTGCGGCTCTTCGACGTTCTGGTTCCGGTAGGAAAGACAACGCTCTTCCATACTCACCTCTTCGATGGGATGAGTGTTAGGGTAAGCAACGCCCAGATCACCGATGAATCCGCGGCCGGTGAAAAGAAGCCGTTCGATATCAAATATGGAATGGTCACGTTCGGAGCCAGAACGGAGCCCGAAACGCACCGTGTGATCAATAGCGGCAAGACCGATTTCCGGAATATTTTTATCGAGATACTATCGGGTAAGAACGCTCCAACCTCCGGGCCGTACCCGATCCTTTCCGACGGCCACACCATACTGATCGACAACGATCGAGTACGAGTAAATCGCCTCGTTCTAAAACCCGGCGAATCGTCAAAACTGCACAAACATAATATGCACGGCCTCGGGATCATTCTCTACGACTCGAAGATCGAGATGATCGCCGCCGACGGAACGAAACGAACGCTGGAACCAAAGGCCGGAGACTACGCCTGGCAGAACGCCGGAACTACACACATGATCAGGAACACTGGAACAAACGTCTTTGAAGCGATCGACATAGAATTAAAACAATAGACCCTTAGGAAAATCTTTTAGGGTCTGCTGTTTAACGAGATCCGCGGAAAAGAACCAATGAAACGATGCCCTGAATGTGGAAGAGATTACAACGATGATTCGATGAGCTTTTGTCTCGATGACGGCTCCGAACTGCTCTTCGGCCCGGCATCGATGGATGAGCCCGCGAC
>CAYTDJ010000480.1:0-2421 GCA_964436265.1 uncultured Chloracidobacterium sp.
CCTTCGATCAACGCATGCGGGTCGCGCTCCATCAGGTAACGGTCCTTGAACGTGCCCGGCTCCGATTCGTCCGCGTTACAGACGACGTACTTCGGTTTCGGCGAATCTTTCGGCACGAACGACCATTTCATCCCGGTCGGGAAACCAGCTCCGCCGCGGCCCCGAAGAGCGCTCTTCTTTACCTCTTCGATCACATCCGCCGGCGACATCTGAAATGCCTTTTTCAACGATTCATAGCCGCCGGTGTCGCGATATACCTTTAGCGTGTGTCCATCTTTGATGAACATCCGCTTGAGCTGCAACGGCTCGCAACCTATTGCTTTGATTTCCATATAACAGGAATGCAGACTCTTGGTCCGCAATTTACTACAAACCCAGGTCTCTCGCGATCACCAGCGTATCCGTATGCTGGCGGAAATTCGTGATCTTTCCATCACGGAGTTCCCATTCGTGAGCGAACGGAACCGACACGCTCTTTCCGGACTTCAAATACCTGCCGGAATATGTTCCAAATGAAGCAACGTTGCCGTCACCGCCGTCGACGATCTTCGACGTTACGGCCGAGAAACCTTCCCATTCCGTTCCCAGCTTCATGAACACGTTTTCGAGAACCGCGTTTCCGCCCACATACGTGCCGGCGTACATGAAACCCGCCGCTTCGGTCCATGAGATATTATCGTCAAAAGCTCCCAAAACAGCTGGGACATTGCCTGTCGCGAATGCGTCGTAGAGCCCTTTTATGATCTCGCCGTTTGTCATCTTCTATTCACAGTCCGCCAGGATCTTATCGACCTTTTCCGTTGTCAGGTCTTCATGGTAGTCAAATCCGATCTGCATCATCGGCGCCGTGCCGCAACTGCCGAGGCATTCGACCAGCGAGACAGTAAACTTGCCATCCTCAGTGGTTCCGCCGGGATGGATTCCCAGCTTAGAGCAGATATGCTCGGTGATCTCCGGCTCGCCCATTATCTTGCATGACAGTGTCTTGCAGATCTGGATGTGATGGCGGCCGACCGGACGCATATTGAGCATCGAGTAAAACGTTGCCGTTTCCCACACGTCCGTGACTTCCAGGTTCAAGAACTTTGCAAGAAAATTAACGCCGGGATTGTCGATATATCCTCGTTCACGCTGAATTACGAACAACAGCGGTATGAGTGCCGAGCGGGAACGATCAGCGGGATATTTTGCGAGATGTGAACGCATCTCCGATACCACTTCGGCCGAAAACTCAGCTACTTCGTCTGTGACTACGACTTGGTCTGTATAACTCGTTGGTGTGGCCGCTGCCATTTTCTTTAATAATCTCCGAACCAATTTTCTGCTTCAAACTCTATTTATAGAGTTACAAACGGCCGTCCGTCAGTGACGGGCGTTACATCCGCATCATCGGTCGATCTCGCCTAACACAATGTCCAAACTCCCGATGATCGCTACCACGTCAGCGATCATTTCGCCCTCGGCCATTACTGGCAGAGCTGAAAGATTTACAAAACTTGGTCCGCGGAAGTGTACGCGTTCCGGTTTCGGGCCGCCGTTCGACTTCATATAGACGCCAAGTTCGCCCTTCGATGCTTCGATCGCGTGATAGACCTCTCCGGGCGGCACATTGAAACCTTCTGCAACGATGAGGAAGTGATGGATCAACGAATCCATGTGCTTTCTCATATCATCGCGATCTGGCAGTACGACCTTCGGGGCGTCTGCCTTGATCGGGCCCGGTTTCAGGCGTTCGAGGGCTTGCTGGACGATCTTGTAGGATTCGGTCAATTCTCGCATTCGAACCTTAAATCGTGACCATACATCGCCATCCGGTTCGGTCGGGATCTCAAAATCGTACGTCTCGTAGCCGGAGTACGGATTTGCACGACGCAGGTCAAGTTCAACGCCGCTGCCGCGCAAAGAAGGGCCGGTCAATCCCCAGTCTATCGCCTCTTCTTTGGAGATGATGCCGATGCCCATCGTACGGCTTTGCCAAATGGTATTTCCCGTAATCAGCGTATCGAATGTCTTCAATGCATCAGGAAAACCATCGAGGAATTGTTTTACTCTCGCGTCAAATCCGGCCGGCAAGTCCATCATTAGACCTCCGATCCGGAAATAGCTCGGCGTCATTCGTCCGCCGGATGCGGCTTCGATTAGGTTAAGTATCTTCTCGCGTTCCTTAAACGTGAACCAGAAGGGCGTCATCGCGCCCATATCCAAGCACGAGGTTCCAAACCAGACCATGTGCGATGCGATTCGCTGAAGTTCGCACATCAGGACGCGGATCACCTGCGCTCTTTCAGGGATCTCAAGGCCGAGAAGTTTCTCAGCCGCCATCACGTAGGCAAGGTTATTGCCGAGCGGATTCAGATAATCCATCCGGTCTGTGATAACGATGCCTTGCTGGTATTTCTTGTATTCAAAGAGCTTCTCCAT
>CAYTDJ010000481.1:0-2395 GCA_964436265.1 uncultured Chloracidobacterium sp.
TCAAACCGTCCATTGCCACCGTCCGGCAGTATCTTCACGTTCAAATGACCGCCCTTGCTTCCCATCGCCTGGACCGCATTGATGAAGAGATTATTGAATACGGAACGCAAAAACTCCGGATCGCCCATAACCGGGGGAACATCTTCGTGTTCTATGACCGCGATCTTTATATTATTCTCCGCCGCTTGGGCTTCGACGATGCGAAGAGAATCCTCCACCACCTGACGGGCATCGATCGGCCGCAGGTCAGCCGTCGCAGGCCGCGAATAATTCAAAAAATCCGTGATCTGCTGGTTGATCCGCGCGACTTCCGATTTCAACTGCAGCGTAAGCTTGTCAAAGGTCTCTCTCTTTACCGCCTCCTCCGGAGCAAACCTCGAACGAAGGTGATCGAGCGTAAGGTTAATATAATTGAGCGGGTTCCTTATCTCGTGCGCGATCGCCGAACCCAACCGGCCGATGACAGCGCTCTTTTCGGCTTGCTGCAGCTTTCCCTCGAGTTCCTGTTTCTTTTCGAGCTCGGCCGTCATCTCGTTGAAATTTTGGGCCAGCCTGCTGATCTCGTCCGACCGGTCGGTTTGCGGGACCCGAACCGAAAGATTTCCCGCGGCTATCTCGCGTGCTGCATTAGAAAGATTCGCGATCGGCCGTGTGAACCTCCATACAAAGACGAGCATTATCAGCGTCGAGATCAGCAGTATTCCTAGCGTCGCGAGCAGCGGCTGCGCTGCGCGTTTGGCCGCTTCGCCCTTGTCGTTACGCAGCAAGACCATCACGTACCAACGACCCTCGCTGGTCTCGATCGGAAGCGCTCGGGCCTCGTCGTCCAAGTCCTTATTGTCCGCCGATTTGCGATTCGGAAAATGCGTCAGGTCATCTCCCAGCCCCTGAGCCTCGATCAGCGGAGGCAGGTCCGTAAGGTCATCAAGCCGTTTGTAAACAAGATCGCCGTTCTCGTCAGAGACCGGCAGATACTTACCGCTAAGGCTGTCGGAGATGCGCCAATTGTTATCGATATTGATTATGTCCCGGATCCTCGTTCTCGATTCCGGCGAAAGGAAACGGTTGCCGTCGTTTTCCAGAATTTCCTGAAGACGCTCAGTCGCCGTGACGCCGTACGCACCAAGCTTGAACCCTTCGACCAGCGCTTGTGCCTGGGCGTTTCTTTCCGCCTCATTTTGCCGCTGGGTAAGGATGTTCACGTAATATTGCACACCTAGTGTGGCAATGATCAGAAACGCAAGGATCACCAAAAGCCTGCCGCGAAATGTGCCGAAAAATCGCATTAATATGATTTACTTATATATTCGATCAATTAAGCTTGCGCTTAAGGTCACTCAATGTTATATTCTGCTTTAGCTTTAGTACAAAGCCGAGCGGTCAGTGACGTTTTTACCGCAGCCGCTCAGATTGTCTCCCTGACACTCACAAGAAAACAAAGTCCAGCTGAGGTAAAGAATGAAGTTTATCCTGCCCGAAAAGCGTTTTGCGAAAACGTGTCTCCTGATCGTTTTTGCCGCACTCCTGTTTTCGACCGGCCTCCAAGCTCAGACAAAGAAAAAGCAAACAGCCGTCCCGGCCAAAAAAGCCGTAGCTAAGAAGACCGCGACGCCGGCAAAGGATGCCCGTAAATCCAACAAAAAAGAGGCGGTTGCAAAACGCACTTCAAAGGCGGACCTGAAAAAGTCGACCGCCAAGTCGTCCTCACGCGACAAGAAACGCGACGCGAAAAAGGAGCGGGAGACAGCACGCCGCGATTCAAAACGCGACTCAAAGAACACAAAGAACTCCAAAACCACAGCTAAGGACACTTCGCGCGACAAAAACTCAAAGAAGTCTGACAAAAAGCTGACCGCGAAAGAACGCCGTGCCGAAGAAGCACGACGAAAGGCCGAGGAGGCTCGCCGCCAGGCCGCGATCGCTGAACAGCGACGCCGTGAAGAGGCCGCTCGAATTGCCCGCGAACGCAAACTCGCATTCGAACGCGGGCTTCGTGAACAGACCGCGCAGAATATACTCAAGGACAATACAGAGGGTGAAGATCTCGAGATCCGCCAGGCTGCTGTCGAATCGCTCGGAAATCGTGCCGGAACGGTCGTTGTGATGGAAGCCAAGACCGGAAAAGTGGTTACGATGGTCAATCAGGAATGGGCGATCAAGAACAGCTACAAGCCGTGTTCGACGATCAAGCTTGTGACGGGCGTAGGCGGCCTCAACGAAGGCGTGATCAATGAAGAAGGTGGCATCGGGACCTCGACCTCAGGACTGGATCTGAACGCCGCAACGGCTCGTTCGAATAATGGATATTTCCAGCGTGTCGGGTCGAACTTCGGCAATGCAAAGATGATCGCTTATGCGAAGACGCTTGGCCTTGGCGAAAAGACCGGCATCAACG
>CAYTDJ010000482.1:0-2389 GCA_964436265.1 uncultured Chloracidobacterium sp.
GAGCTTGAGGAAGCGAAACTAGAACTTGAGCGCGCACGGCAGGCCGGTGATCTGGCGAAGGCCGCCGAGATCCAATACGGTCGCATTCCGGAACTCGAAAAGCTGCTGCAGGCAGAACAAGAACGACTGGAGACGCTGCAGAAAGATGGTGTTTTCCTTAAAGAAGAGGTCGATGAGGAAGACGTTGCCGAAGTCGTAGCAAAATGGACAGGCGTACCGGTCTCAAAGATGCTTGAGGGCGAAATGCAGAAACTTGTTCAGATGGAAACAAATCTGGGTAAGCGGGTCATCGGACAAAACGAAGCTCTGGAAGCTGTAGCCAATGCGGTGCGGCGTGCTCGTGCCGGACTGCAAGATCCAAATCGTCCTGTTGGATCATTTATTTTCCTCGGGCCGACTGGCGTCGGTAAGACCGAGACAGCCAGAGCTTTGGCTGAATTCTTGTTTGACGATGAACGCGCGATGGTTCGACTCGACATGTCGGAGTACATGGAGAAACACGCAGTTGCCAGAATGATCGGTGCTCCTCCGGGATATGTTGGATATGAGGAAGGCGGCCAGTTGACTGAAGCGGTGAGGCGTCGGCCATATTCGGTCGTGCTGTTTGATGAGATAGAGAAAGCTCATCCGGATGTCTTCAACGTTCTGCTTCAGATCCTTGACGACGGCCGATTGACAGATAGCAAGGGACGCGTGGTCGATTTCAAAAACACTGTGCTAATTATGACGTCAAATCTTGGTTCCCGCGCGATCCAGGATGCGACCGAGAACCCGCTCGCTGACCGCGATGTTCGCGCGGACGTCCTTCAGGTTCTGAAAGATCATTTCAAACCTGAGTTTTTGAATCGCATCGACGACATCGTCGTTTTCAAACAGCTTGGCAAAGAGCAGATCGCCTCGATCATCGATGTGCAGCTCGAAAAGCTTCGCAAGATGCTGGAAGATCGTGGTATTGCAATTGAACTCGACGATTCTGCCAAGGAACTCATTGTTGTCGAGGGTTACGACCCGGTTTATGGCGCACGACCATTAAAGCGAGCTATACAGACGCTGGTTCAGAACCCGCTTGCCGTCAAGCTTCTCAAAGGTGAGATTGCCAGCGGTCAGACCGTTAGAGTCTCTGCCGAAAATGGCGAAATGCTATTCACACCGGTCGAAGGTGAACAAAAGGCGGCTGTGAATTAAGACAATTTGGTTCAAGAGGTTAAAATGATTGTTTCGGGAAATTGCAATGAACGAAACTGAAAGTCCAATGGAAGAGAATTTGGGTGAAGAATTGAAGATACCTATCAACGATAAACGGCGGTTCAACGCTGACGGTGAACGAGTCTCCGACGACCCGGAACCAAAGAAGGAGCCGGTGAAGTCGCACCGTGAGACCGAACTTGAGGCCGCACTTAAGGCTGAGACAGAACGCCGTGAGGCGGCAGAGGCAAAACTTGTCGGTGTTCAGGCAAAGTTTGAGGAAGCAAAGGCGGGTCTTGAGAAAGAAACTGCCGACATGCGGGCTCGTCTGATGAAAACGCTTGAAGACAGGTCAAAACAGTCGCAGTTCGATTTTCTGACGACGCTTTTGCCGGTACTTGACAACCTTAACCTGGCGGTCGCGGCAAGTGAAACCGATCCGTCGCTGGATCATCTGCGAAACGGTGTGATCGGCACGGCCCGCAGCTTTGAACAGGCGTTGCTGAGCGTTGGTGTCGAAGCGGTACCGTCGACCGGAGTTGCCTTTGATCCGGAACTCCATGAAGCGATCGACATGGCCGAGGTGGATGCAGAACAGGATGGCAAAATAACCGCGGAGTATTCGCGAGGATACAAATTCGGAAGCAGACTCCTTCGGCCCGCGAAAGTGCAGGTCGGGAAAGGGCGAGCACAATCGGCCGGAGAATGATGACCGATCCGACCGGGACTGAAAACGTAAGCAAATGGCGGCCCGAGATAGATTCTCGGGCTTTTTAGGCGGTAAATGACGAGCAGATTTTTGCTCGGTTTAAATCTTGAAAGGAACAAGGGTCGAAGTGTTACAATATCAGGTGGCATAATTTGCCCGCCTCACGGCATCTGACATCTCGGGGACCCCGCAAAAGTTTTATGGCAGACATCGACGCATACAAGGATAAATTCAGCGAAAGCGGCAGACGAGTGCTGGAAACAGCTCTCGACGAATCGAAACGGCGTGATCAGAATTACGTCGCGATCGAGCATATCCTGCACGCCGTATTGACCCTCCTGTTTCTGTACCGGTCATCGATGTTGTTTCATCGAATCGACCGCGCCCCCGGCATCGCGGAGATATGCCTGCTCGCACTGCTGCTCGTCTCCAGCCGCTACGAGGGTCTGTTTGCCGTTGGAATCGTCGGCATGTTTCTCCTGGGCAGACGGCGGT
>CAYTDJ010000483.1:0-2376 GCA_964436265.1 uncultured Chloracidobacterium sp.
TCGTTCGGAAATCCCGTGATGTTTCGCGTCCCGCCATAGGCGAAGCGTGTCGAACACGCTGTCTCGGCGGTTAATGAAACCGTCACTGTTCCCGCCGTTCTCCGGCTTGTCGAACTCGGCAAGCGCAAGGAAACCATTCATCTCAGTTGAGACGGGCTGCGGCGAAAAATTACCAAAAAGTTCCTGGCCGTTGTCGATCCGTCCGTTTGAGTTGCGATCCAGAGCGAGCAAAGCGTCATCCGACCGCGCCGAGGTCCAAGATAAACGCTCAGACACACCATCAGAAGTCAGATCGAAATCTACTCCGTTTGCGGCATTCGTAAGATCAAACCCATCGCCCTCAACGTCAACGACGATCGGTGAATGAACACATTCCATATCATCGGTAATTCCGTCGCAATCAGAGTCCTTATTCCACCAGCATCCCGGCTGTGTCGGCGCTCCCGGATAGGTGAATGGATCGTCGTCGACACAGTCACCGTTACACGAAGTGTAACCGTCGCCATCGAGATCAAACGTTTCGTCCACCAAACCGTTGCAGTTATTATCCAGCCCGTCACATGTTTCAGGCACGCAGGTCGGCGGATTACAGCTGCATGAAAGTGCATTGTAGCCTGCCGCTCCACACTGCTCTTGATACTGTAAACTTTTTTGACACACGCCGTTTACGTCCGTCAGTCCCGCCACACAACCCCAAGTTGCCGGCTGCCCACAAGTCCCGGGCTGACCGCATTGGGGATCTGCGCGAAAGATATTCTGATTGAAGGGCTGACACGTAACGCAGTTTGCTTCTTCAGGGGTTATCGCGCCCCTTTCACAAAGATCAGGCTCGTAGTTCAAATAACCCTTCACTGCCCCACCCGGGTCTTCGGAACGAACGGCACCTTCGAAGTCGTCGAAGACACATAGACGATCGAGATCCACACAGGTAGTGGCGAAGCTACAACCCTCCTGTAATAATTCAGAATTAACTAACCATACACAGGCGGGAGGGGGTTGCGGTGATGATGTACTGGCAGACGAAAACCTCAAAAAAATCCGGCTGCTAGCCGGATAAATGAATGCAAGCAGAGTGGTCGGAGCACATCCCGTCTCAGGCGGATAAAGGGTTCGCCTGAATTCATCGAACTGGTGCCTTGATGGGACTTGGAGTTTAGTTGAACGAAGGCGCGTCTTCTCGTCGTACGCCCCTTCCTGTCCCAGAATCCATCGCGTACCGTCATCAAAATAAATGAACCGCACGTCAATCGTAACTCGATCCAAATCTTCGATTCCGCTTTTTTCAAGTTCATTTCCAAATACGGACATTGCACGTTCGCTTATCTTGACCTTCACGACTTCACCGGGCCGCAAAACTCCAATTTTCTTCTTTCCATCAAGAGTTAGCGCGTTATGTGCAGTACTTTCATTGTAGGTCCGAAAATTAACGGGAATGCCCAATAGGATCTTCTCTTTTTTCTTTACCAGAAGGTCAATGTCGAAAGACAGGATGTTTTTGGTAGAAACGTTTTTTACGACAAACGTGATCGTCTTCAGCCAATCCTTATCTCCTGACGCACGCGTGTCGTCGATAAACGGCTTATCTCCGAGAGCCCGATCCACTATTTCAATAGGGCAATTTGGATATTGAACACCTTTCTCGACCGTTCGGATTCTCTCTTGTGCATTAGAAAGTAGTGCCGTTAGCAGGATGAAACTTACAAACGAGAATAATCCACGAAATTTGTGTTTCATTTTGATGCCTCCTTTCTGCTCATGGAAGAGCGGGAAAATTGATTACAGAAAGGTTGTTGTTCCATCGGAGGCGAAACAACCGGCATGGTTGTTCAATTCTGGCCACAACTAAACTTCCGCGCCTAAAATACTCTCGCTCCATCGAAAAATCAAGACTTTTTATGACAACGCAACAGGCACGTATTATCAAAACACTCATCATCATCCGACGCCGGTGTGGTTTGTATTACTTTTGTAACAACATCCAAAAACCCTTGCCCTCTTATTCGCGACAGGCGTAGTGTCTAGCTATATGAAGGTCCTACTTGTCTGGCCGGAGTTTCCGGATACCTACTGGAGTTTTCGCCACGCTCTTAAGTTCGAAGGCAGACGGGCGGCCTTTCCCCCGCTCGGCCTGCTTACGGTTGCCGCTATGCTCCCGCCGGATTGGGAACCGCGGCTTGTCGATATGAACGTCGAGACGCTTTGGCCCGACGATATCGAATGGGCGGACATTGTTTTTGTGAGCGCGATGATCGTTCAGAACGAATCGCTGGAAAGCGTCGTTGCGCAATGCCGCAATATGGGGAAGAGAGTGGTTGTCGGCGGGAGATCGTGCTCTTCATCATGGGCGGCGTGTTCGTGGTGGAGACGCTCTCCGTG
>CAYTDJ010000484.1:0-2373 GCA_964436265.1 uncultured Chloracidobacterium sp.
CAACAGGCCGCGTTTTAGCAAACCGTTTTCGTCAAAAACCAGTTCATCGCCCATTTGCCGGTGCATTTCTTTTATCGCGGCACGAGCGTGTTCCTTGTAATCGCGGACCTTTGAGTATTGAAAACCGGCGTCGGAATCGGCGTACTTAAGGTCCGGCAGATAGACATCAACTATGCCGTCGAGCAATCTCAACACCTCGACGGAATCATATGCGTTCGTGTTGTAAACGATCGGAAGGCGAAGGCCGCGCCTTGCGGCGATCAAGATCGCGCGAGCCATCTGCGGTGCAAAGTGAGTCGGAGAGACGAACCCGATGTTGTGCACCCCGCGATCCTGAAGTTCGAGCATCATTTCGGCAAGCCGCTCGTGTGTCACTTCGTTCTTTCGTTGCTCTTTCCAGGTTTGCGAGATCTGATAGTTTTGGCAATAGACGCAGCGGAGATTGCAGTTGCCGAAAAAGATATTTCCGGCGCCGTTGGTTCCGCTCAGGCAAGGCTCTTCGCCAAAATGCGCGGTATATGACGAGACGATCGGCAGTCGGCCGGAATAGCACGCGGCGATCTCGTCTTTCAAGCGGTCGTTTCCGCAGTCCTTCGGGCAGATATTGCACGCGGAAAGCAACGCCTCGAGTTGTTCGACGCGTTCTTCGAGCTTAGTCTCCGCCAAGAGTGTTAGATACTTTGGGTCCATCGTAGCCCTTTATGCGGCCTTTCCTATTATATTTGCTCGCCACATCTTTGGGCGCGACCTTGCGGGCAAGCTCCCACGTAAAGTCCATTTCAGAGTTTATCGTCGCCGTCGCCATCCGAGTCTCTTTCAGCATCAGGATGCTTCCGTAAAAGAGGAACATTATCCCGACGATGCCTATCGGTATCGGCATCCAGCGATAGACGTTTGCAAGGCCGACCACCGCGATCGCAACGCTGGTCAGGATAAAAAACATCAAGCCGTAATAGAACGTCGTCATTGCGCGCTGCAGCAAGCGGGATCGGCTTGTCACCTTATCGAGCAGATCGACGATCACTTCGACACGCTTTTCGTACAGCGGGACCTCTTCCTTATCCTCTGCATAGATCAACTCGCCAAGGCGAACCTCAAGTGCGCGAACGCGATCGACCACGCGGCCGAGGCGCGTAGATGTCGAGAGCACCAGCGAACCGGTCGCCGAGATCAGCAACGCGGGTGTGACCATCGCCGTCAAAAACTCAATGACGGAGTTTATATTTGTAACGTTTACAACGTCGTTCGCGGCCATAGTTTTATTTTGCCACAGAGTCAACTGAGATCAGGATCGTAGCCGACTCCGTTATCGTCGGGATCAGCTCCTCTTCTGAACCCGTTGAACCTCTCGGCCCATCTGGCCGGTCAACATGAACGCGATCATCTTGAAATCGGAAATGAAAGACCAGAATGGATACTTGAAAGTCGCCGGGCGATTCTTTTCAACGACAAAATGGGCGAACCATGCAAACGCGTAACCGACAACAAAGAACAACGGGAAGAAATACCATCGTCCGGTAGCGATGAAATATATAAGAAGAGCAATTCCGAACGTGGTTCCGATGAGGTGCAATAAACGCGTGAGCGGCTTGCTGTGTTCCTGTACGTAGAAATCCCAAAACTCCGTATATGTCTTGATCATCTATTTGCCATCGAAAACCTGCGAAACGGGCTTTCCTGCCTCCGGATTTTGTTCACTATAGTTCAAATTCAAGAAACGGCATAGCGTCGCGGCGATCTGATCTTGGTAGATAGTTTCCGTGTTTTGCCATTCACCGCGAAGCCGGGAATCGGGACTGATAAATGCCATCCAAATGTACTGCGCCTCGGGGACGTCTTCGCCGTGATCGGACCAGTCCTTTATCGTGCGGCCGCGTCCGTGGTCGGTTGTAATAATGATGGAGGTATTGCCGCGATACCGTAGGTCGCTTTGCAGAAACTTCCACAGTTCCTTGAGCCAACTGTCGGTCATGTGAAGCGAATCGAGTACGCGTTCGTAGTTGCGATCGTGTGCATAATCGTCCGTTTCGTCGAATCCTATATGGATCGCTCGCGTCTGAAACTGCTTCATATGTGCGAGAGCGATCTTGAAGGTGAAATAGTCATGCCGGACGCTCGGCCACGGAGCGAGGACCTGTGTTTGCAGCCGAAACAGATCGTTGATCTCCGCGTTCTTCGTCGCGTAAGTCTCATAGGCCGCGTTCACCACGAAAGATCCCGGCTTGTTGGTCGCTATACGCATGAACGCGTCCCACGACGAGAATTCGGCAACCGCATTAGGGCCAGCCTTTAGCTTTCTATGTAGAAAATCAAGCACGGATGGATATGGATTCTGCGGGTGGCTGTTGCTCTTTATGACATCGTCATGAGCCT
>CAYTDJ010000485.1:0-2371 GCA_964436265.1 uncultured Chloracidobacterium sp.
CTCTTCACGCTGGCGTCGAAGCTGCTCTTGCCTTGCGTTCAAGATCGCCTGCGGGTCGACTCGAACGGAGTTTGCCGTCGTTGCCGCGGATCCGCCAGGAGTTTGCTGTCCGCTGCTTGTCTTCGCCACACAAGTCGGCCTGACATTAGACGCCTCACATCTGCAATTGTGCGTCTCCAAGTAACGGACGATCTCCGGATTTCGATCGATCCTCCAGGCTCGAAGAGTCCCCTCGCAGTCCGGCGTGGCCGTTTGAGATCGAATCGACTGGCACAAAGCCATGAGAACTATCACAAAGAGCGCGGATCCGACTAACCCGATCGTTTTCTTATATATCGAACCGGACTCGACCCGAATAACAGTGAACTTATTCGCGAGCATGACGAATATTCCCCACTTTTGATCGAACTTCGAGGCTCTACACCTCTAATTGAAGTAAAGAGGCAATATCCGTACCTATCGAGATAGCAGAACCGCCCGGCGGAACGGACAGAAGAAACAAAAAAGCCCCGGAAATACCGAGGCCTTTTTCACTGCTAATTGCTTATCGATCATCGCTCGCTAATTGGAACGTACACCAGATCCCGGGCGCCGATGTATTCGGCACGCGGACGGATGAGCTTATTATGCGAATACTGTTCGAGAATATGTCCGGTCCAGCCCGAAATGCGGCTGACGGCAAAGATCGGCGTGTACATGTCCAATGCGATGCCCATAAGGTAATACGTCGAAGCCGAATAGAAATCGACGTTCGGATACATTCCCTTCTTTTCGTGCATTAACTGCTCGATCCGCTGCGACATTTCGAACCATTTAGATTCGCCCTTCTTTTCGGCCATGTGCTTCGAGTATTTGCGAAGCCACGTGGCGCGCGGGTCTTCGGTTTTGTAAACGGCATGGCCGATACCCATGATCTTCTTCTTCTCAGCCAATGCCTGATCGACCCATGCGTCCACCTTGTCCAGGTCGCCGATGCCGATGAGCATCTTCATCACGTTGGTGTTCGCACCTCCGTGAAGCGGGCCTGCAAGAGCCGCGATCCCGGCGGTTACCGCACCGTACATTCCGGCGAGTGTTCCGGAAACGACGCGGGTCGTAAAGGTCGAGGCGTTCAACTCGTGATCGGCATGCAGGATGAGGCAAACATCGAACATATGTTCTTCGTCCGCATCAGCCCTTTCGCCGCGGAGCATATAGAGGAAATTCTCGGCGATACTGAGGTTTGTGTCAGGGGCGATAACCTCCTTGCCATTGCGGATGCGGTCCCATGCGGCGGCGATCGTGCCGATCTGGCCTGTTATTCGGACCGCAGCTTTCACGGCATGATCGCGGTCTGTACCGTGGCCGTTCTCATCGTAAAAATCCAGGGCAGAAACCGCGGTACGCAACACGTCCATCGGATCAGCGGTCTTCGGAAACTGCTTCATCAGGTCGATGACAGCCGACGGAACCTCATAGTTGCGGCGTAGCCGCTGTTTCAATTCCTCCAGCTCGTCAGCCTTTGGAAGACGGCCGTTCCACAAAAGGAAGACGACCTCTTCGAACGACGAATGTTCAGCGAGGTCGTGAATGTTATAACCCTGGTAAATAAGAATGCCTTCTTCGCCGTTGACGTCGCCGATCGCGCTTTGAGCGGCGACCACACCGCGAAGCCCTTCCGAGGCTACTGCCGTTGATTCTGTTGCTGTACTCATTGTCTTAACCCTTTGTTTTAAGTGATTTTGCTATAACATTTAATTCTACCGAAGTTACACGTCCCAAACAAGTTCTTAGTTTATTTTCGGCGAAAATAAAGTAAAAAAGCGAACGTCTTGGCAGGCCGAAGGAGGAACGGCGTACCTTAACGTTCGCGAGGTTTCAGCTGCGTCGGCTGTTAACGAATCTGCGTCTCGTACGACGATTTGATACGTAATTGCTGAGCTTGGTTCAGCTTGATGTGTTTTCCTTTTTCGATGACGACCGCGCCGACGCCGAACGCGGCTCCAACACCCGCACCGACCGCGGCTCCGACGGGCCCGCCAAACAAACCAATGCCCGCTCCGGTTCCGGTGGCGATGCCTATCTTTGTTATGTCGCCCTTGACCGAGCTCTTGCCGATCGCAGTTCCTTCGCCGTCGACGGTCTTGACGTTGTCGCCCTTGACGGGAAGGACCTCGGTCATGATCGCGTCAAAATTGGTCCAGCGACGTTCCGAGACGACGAGGCGGTCGAACGAGAGCAGCAGTTCCGAACGCCGTTTGATGCGGCCAGGCTTGGTGACTTTATCGACGTGGCCTTCGACGGTCGCACCGGCTATTTCTATGGGAGAGATGACCTTCGCGGTGAATTTATCGCCTTCGCGGTTGCGTTCCGTATCGAGTGCCTCGGTAAG
>CAYTDJ010000486.1:0-2366 GCA_964436265.1 uncultured Chloracidobacterium sp.
TGCTTGTCACCGGCCCTACCGGATCAGGAAAGTCAACGACCCTCGCTGCGATCATTGCATTGATCAACGCCACAAAAAAGTATCACATTGTCACTATCGAAGATCCGATCGAGTTCATTCATGATCATAATCTCAGTACGATCCACCAGCGGGAATTACACTCTGACACACCCGATTTCGCGTTGGCGCTTCGTGCCGCATTACGGCAGGCCCCAAAGGTAATATTGGTCGGTGAAATGCGTGATAAAGAAACGATCGAGGTTGCACTGGAAGCGGCCGAGACCGGCCATTTGGTACTGTCGACGCTTCACACGATCGATGCCGCAAAGACCATCGATCGTATAATCGGAGTGTTTCCAAAATCAGAAGAAGCAGCGATCCGAACACGTCTATCACAGTCCTTCCGCCGAATAATATCGCAAAGACTGATGCCGAAGATCGGCGGCGGACGAATTGCGGCGATCGAGATCCTCGTTTCGAACTCGAGGACGCGTGAATACATTGAAAAAGGGGAAAAGGAAGGCCGATCGATAACGGATGCGATGAACGATGGTGCGCTCGACGGAATGCAGACCTTTGATAAAGTACTCGAGCGATACATTCGTCAAGGCCTTGTTACAAAGGAAACCGGCCTTGCTTATGCATCAAATTCTACAAACCTAGCATTGTCGATAAGCGATCTGGACGAAGCGGCCCCGAGGGCTGAGCCGCAGAGAATCCCTGAACCTGCGAGTCAGGGAAGTATTTCGATCGAGGGGTTTGAGAGATAAGGATCAGCGGTTACCTTCGGGAAGCAATTGGTAGTTTCCCATCTCGCGGTTGTAAGCATCTAGCTGGCCTACATCATCCGCGGTCGCGTCAAGCATTTGCTTGGTCATAGCGATTGAATCGGAGAGCTGTTCGAAATCGAGCAAGGAGAATTTTTCGGGCGTTGACATCGTCACGATCTCGTCATTCAAGTAGCTGAAGAAATTCTCAATGGATTGAAGCTGTCCTTCAACAAGCTTTACGCTTCGCTCGATCTCATCGAACGATGCTATTCGTCGCTTTAGTATCTCGACGTTTGTTTGCTGAATACGTTTGGTCTTCTCGTCTGTCGCGCTTTCTGCCGCGCGGTATGCCTGAGATAGCTGGTTATGTACCGCCTGTCGGTTGATCGATTTCAGATGCTGTTTACGCCGGCGATAAACATCCAACAGGTCAACGAAGTCTTCCCATCTTTGATCAAGGAGTTTTAGGTTTGAGGGAAGCGAAGATGCGCCCGTGAATTTGCGGTAATTGTCCTGTATCTTCTCTTTTAGCCATCGGAGATATTCAACGGCCTCACGCTCACGTGGAGTAAAGGACTTTATCAACTTCTCCCGAGCAGCATTAGCTGCCTTCAAAAGTCTCTGCTTCTCTCGATTCTGTACGAGGGCCCTGTAGGATGGAATATTCGGGACGACCATCACATACGCGATCTCAGCAATGATGGCAATAAGCAGGGGAATTACGCTGAATGAATACGCAGCCGCAACCGCAAAGCCCGCAAGACCCCAAAAATTTATGGGTTCTTTTACTGCTTCCTTAAGGTAGCTGGTATTGAATTTCTGTAAGTCCCGCTGGTAATGCGCCAGATCTGCCATAGAAAATTTGGATGCCCGCCTTGCTCGAAGAGTTCGACTGAATTGCTCTACCGGCCGGCTTCGTTGGCCTCATTGACGATGACCTGTTCGAGAACGTCTTCGTCCTTGACCGGATCCGACCCGGCCGTTATTTGTTTCCCGCTCGCGGTGCCTGAGCCGGCACCGAGCAAGCCCATTTGGGATTTATATTCGAGAAGTTTGTCTTGGAGCTGTATATCCATCGCTTCGCGCTCAATATCGGCCATTTGTGAATCGACAGACGAGGTGCCCAGCTGAAGCTTGGCTTCGGCGGCCGCAACACGACGCTCGATCTTTTCACGCATCTCGTTAAAGGTAGATGCGTCGTCGCCGATGTTAAAGCCTTCCATTGTCTGGGCAAGCTGTTCCTGCAATTTGGCTTGCTTCGCTGCTGAAATAAGCTGCATTGCCTCGGCCGTCTTCTTTTTCATATTCAGCACGTAATTGTCCCGTGCTTTTAATGCGTTCTTCGACGCCGAAGCGGCCAATTCCAACTGGGCGTCGGTTCGCTCGAGGTCGACCTGTGCCTGCTGAAGCTGCCCAATATAAGCCGTAGCAATATCGTCCCTACCCATCTTGACGGAAGCCTTGATCTTGGAATCAAGTTCTACGACCTGTTTTGCCAGGTTTTCTTTATTCTTGGCAAGGAGACGCTCGGTAGCCATTACCTGAGCGACGGAGTTGTTTAATTCCGGCACCCGGTCACGCATATCGCGGATGGTC